>JBDLWC010000117.1:0-25050 GCA_039804485.1 Verrucomicrobiota bacterium | reverse complement strand
GTCGCTCGGGCAGCGGCTGCACGAGGGGAGTCCTTACCTGCTGGACCAGATGGCGGGGATCGAACTGGAGAAATCGTTCCTGGCCCAGCTCGATCCCGTGACGGTGTTCGGCGCCGACGGCGTCACCGTCGGCGAACGGATCGCCGAACTCGACGCGCGCTGGGCGGAAGCGAGCGAGCTCACGTCCGTGGGGGCGGATGCCTGGTCGTCGCTGTCCGCCGCGCAGGCCGAGCAATACGTCGAAGTCGTCCGACGCGACGGCGAACTGGCCGGCCTCCGCTGGCTCAAGGCCCAGGCCGTCCGCTGAGCGGACCGCGCCCGAAGCCCGTCAGATATCGAACGTCGTGCTCGCCTCGTTCAGGGCGAGCTGCGCGACGGTGAAGCCCGTCAGCGATTTGTCGAAGCGCTTGGAGATCTCGCGCCACAGGGAGGCGACCTGAGGGCCGGAGGCGCCTTTCAGGGTGATCTTCGTCTCGATCAGGTCCGGCTCCACCACTTCGAGCACCTGGCGCAGGGTGATGTCCTCCGGGCTCCGCGCGAGGCGGTAGCCGCCGGTCTTGCCGCGCTTCGAGTCCACCAGCCCGCCTTCGCGGAGTTCGTTGAGGAGCTGGACGAGATAATTGGCCGGGATGTCCTCGAGCTTGGCGAGTTCCTCGATGCGGGTGACCGACGTGCCGCGGTGACGGCGGGCGAGCTGCGACAGGACGCGGAGGGAATACTCGAGTTTGAGGGAGGCTTTCATGCGCTGTGCTGGGAGCCCGGACCGGGAGGCTTCGGGGCGGAGCCTACGAGGATGAAAGTGCGCTCCGCAACCTCATCTGGCAGGATCGGGGCCTTGGGGCGTGCGAAGTAAGACGTGCCCAGGAAGCAGATGCCTTGGTTCTGCACCACCTGGATGGCGCGATCGTCCCAGAGTTCGATCATCCCGAAGTCCTTCCGGTCCGTCACCTCGAGTTCCGGGAGCCCGTGGGTCTTCAGCCAGGCCTGCGTGGCGGCGATGCCGACGGGGTCGCCGGCGCGGGCCGTCATGATCTTCACGCGGAGGCCGCGATCGAGCCATTGGCGGACGCGGCGCATCATCAGCGGTACGGGCGGGCCGATATGGTCCATCCCCTGCCAAGGCGTGGCTTCGGCCAGGGTCCCGTCGAGGTCCACCCCGATCCAACCCTGCTGGTTGGCCGGGCGGGTCGACGGGGCGCGTTCGGACGGCACCGGCTCGTCCGGAGCCTGGCTGAGGTCGACGGCGGGCGTCTTCGGGGCGAAGAGGGAACGGAGCCACGCGAGCATGCTGATAGAGTGGAGGAGGCAGGCCGAGGGGGCAAGGATTGACGTGGGGACGGTGCCTCTTGCTGCCTTGGGTTCAGCGATTGGCAGGGCTGAATGGATGCTGCGTGCCGCAGGCTCAGGACTTCGATTCTTCCGGGCGTCCGCCTTTAAATTCCTGAAGGCCGCGAGCTGTATCAACTGTCCCAGACGGCTAATATAAATCGAAGCCTTCTTAAGTTCGGCGCGATTCGTCGGGAAAAAGGCCGCAGCAAATAACCCGGATTCCGGTCTCCCTTTGAGCTCCGTGTCTTATCGATTCAGCCCTCTACGCAGTCATCGACTCAGTCCTCTTTCGCGAACGTATCACGCTCGCGAACAGGGTGCTCGGGGCGGGACTCGAACCCGCACACCTTGCGGCGCCAGAACCTAAATCTGGTGTGTCTGCCATTCCACCACCCGAGCAAGACCTGTGTTATCAGGTTTGCGCGTCGGGCGGCGGAGGCAAGCGCTTACGCGAGCCGGCCGAGGGGCGAGCCGACCTTGGCGTAGACTTCCACGGCGGTCTCGCCGGCCTGGACGAGGTCGTCCTCGAGCCGGATGCGTCCGGGTTCGAAGATCGTGGCGACGAACGATCCGCCGAAACGGAAGTAGCCTTTCTCGTCGCCCTTGGCGACGGCCCGGCCGGGCTGATAGGTCTCGACGATGGTGCCGACGTTCGTGGCGCCGATGGAGACCATGGTGACGAGTCCGAAGGGTCCGGCGTCGATGGTGACGCGCTGGCGCTTGTTCTCCCAGAGATACGCGGCCTGACGGCGGAGCGCGATCGGGTTCACGGAGTTGAGCTGGCCTTGGGCGAGCACGGGCTCGCCGGGAACGCCGGCGACCGGGAAGTGGAAGCGGTGGTAATCGACGGGGCAGAGGCGCGAGCAGACGACGGTGCCGCGGGCGTAGCGTTCGCCGAGCGCGCGGTCGGCGACGAGCGCGGGGATGTCGAAAGTCTGGCCCTTGGCGAAGATGCCCTGCACGCGCGAGGCGTCGGGGAAGCCGAGGTGACGGCCGTCCGCCGGCAGCACGGCCATGTCGGGACGCGGGTCCAGCGGGCGCGCCGCCGCGTTGAGCTTGCGGTAGAAGAAGTCGTTGAAGGTCCGGTAGGACTTCAGGTCGGGGTCGGCGAACTCGCTCGGATCCAGCCCGAAGGCCTTCACGAAGGGCTCGACGCGACGCGCGCTGCCCGGCCGGTCCATGGCCCAGCCGTAGAGTTTCGAGAACCAGGCCCGTTTGACGACGGCATGGAGGGTCAGCTGGCCGAGGGGGTTGCCGTAGATGCGACGCAGCCAGGCCTCGCCATAGACCTGTTCGGTTTCCATGCGGCCGGTATGGCGGTTGAAGAGGGTGATGGGGGCGTCGACATCCATGCGGTCAGATTTGCCAAAAAAGGACTTCAAGGGAACCATATATCTGTCAAAACGTTCCTTATCTCCATGTCGCGCCTGGCTCACGTCTTCCTCTTTCTCGCCGCGCCGCTCCTGGCCCAGTCCGCCCTGACGAAGAAAGCGCCGGAGGTCGTCCAGGCCGAGATCCAGACCGAACTCATCCGGGCCCGTCTCGAGCTGGCCGCTTCGCAGCGCAGGCTGGCCGCGCTCACGCAGACCCTCGAGCTCCGCCGGCTCGAAGCCGAAGCCGCCCTGCGCGCCGCCCGCGCCGACGTCGCCGCGGCGCCCGCCGAAGCCGAGCAGTCGAAGCTCAAGCTCGAGGCCGCGCTCGCCGCCGCCCGCGCGGCCGTGGCCTCCGCCGACAAGGACCGCGTCCGCGCCGAGCTCGAAGTGCAGGCGCGCCTCGCCGCGGCCGAAGTCGCGGTGGAGTACGCCAAGGTCTCGTCGGTCGCCACCATCGCCCGCCTCCAGCAGAAGACCGCCGAGATCGCCAGCGGCGCGAAGATGACCTATCCGAAGGATCCGCTCGTCGACGGCGTCCTGCACATCTCCGACCGGCGCATCCCGTTCAACGGCAAGGTCGACGACAAGCTCGCCCAGTTCGTCTGCGGCCGCATCGCCTTCTACAACGCCCTCGACGCCGAAGCCCCGATCTTCATCGTCATCGACCGCTCGCCGGGCGGCTCGGTGATGGCGGGCTACCAGATGCTCCAGGCGATGGAGACCTCCAAGGCTCCGGTCTACGTGGTCGTCAAGGGCTACGCCGCCTCGATGGCCGCGATCATCACCACCTTGGCGAAGCGCTCCTTCGTCTACCCCAACACCATCATCCTGCACCATCAGGCCTCGACCGGCCTGAACGGCAACGTCACCCAGCTCAAGGAGCAGCTGAAGTGGAGCAAGGTCTGGTGCGAGCGGATCTTCGTGAAGGTCGCCGCGCGCATCGGCGTGACCGTCGACGCATTCGTCGCCCAGATGTACCAAGGTTCCTCGACCGGCGACTGGAAGGTCCTCGGCGACGAGGCCGGTCGTCGCAAATGGGTGACCGACGTCGTCGAGCGCCTGGCCGAAGACTCCCTCACCGTCGCAGGCCCCGTGCCGCCGGTGGCGCCCGAACTTCGCCCCGACGGCTTCAACACCGGCCTTTCGCGCGACGGACGCGTCCGCCAGTCCTTGCCTCCGCTCGGCCCTTGCGACGTCTGGTGGATCCATGACCCCGCCGTCGAATACCTTGTCCGCTAACCTCCGCCCCCGCACGCCTCTTTCCTTTCATCCTATGCATCTCTCCCTCTCCCTGCGCGCCCTCGCCCTCGCTTGCCTGACGACCGCTCCCGTGTTCGCCCAGCAGGCCGCGCCGGCTGCGCCCGCCGCTCCGACCGCTCCCGCCGCGCCCTCGGCGCCGGTGCCGCCCCCTGCGCCGGTCGCCACGCGCGATGAGCCCAGCCCCGAGCAGAAAGCCGCGTTCAAGGAGATCGAAAGCATGCGCGCCGCCAAGGCCCGCATCGACGCCGAACTCGCCCTCGCCGAAGCCAAGCGCGCCGAGGAACTCGCCCCGTTGAACGCCGAAGTCGCCCGTCTTTCGGCCGAACGCGCCCTCCGCCTGGCCAAGGCTTCCGCCGAGGCCGCCGTGCTGGAAGACGAACGCGCCCGCCTCGAGCGCCAGGCCGCTCTGGAGACCGCCCGCTCTTCCGCCCGCCTCGCCGAGCGCTCCAACCGCATCCGCGAGCTCGAAGCCGAGTCCAAGCAGCTGCAGCTCGAGGCGGCCAACACCGTCGCGCGGCTCTCGAACGAGATCCAGCGTTTCCAGAAAGAGGACGAGGCCCGCAAGATCGCGAGCAAGGCCAAGCCCAAGTACCTGAAGGACCCCCTGGCCGACGGCGTGCTCTATATCAGCGACCGCCGCATCGCCTTCAACGGCGTCGTCACGGAGCAGCTCGCCGACTACGTCTGCACGCGCATCGCTTTCTACAACAACCAGTCGCCGGAATTCCCGATCTTCATCGTCGTCGACAACTCTCCGGGCGGCTCCGTCGCCGCCGGCTACCAGATCCAGAAGGCCATGGCCGCCTCCAAGGCGCCGGTCCACGTCGTCGTCAAGGGATTCGCGGCCTCGATGACCGCGGTCATCTGCACCCTCGCCGAACGCTCTTACTGCTACCCCAACACCATCCTGATGCACCACCAGGCGTCGAACGTCGTCCGGGGCAACATGACCGTCCTCAAGGAGCAGATCGACTTCACCAACCAGTGGTTCGACCGGCTGGCCACGCCCGTCGCCAAGAAGATGGGCCTCACGCTGCCCGAGTTCGTGAAGCAGATGTACGCCAACGACTCCACCGGCGACTGGCAGGCCTTCGGCGACAAGGCCAAGGAGCTGAAGTGGGTCGATCACGTGGTCGAGCGCATCGAGGAGACCGCCGTCCTCGACCTGCTCCCCGTCCCGATGGCGGCGATGGCCGCGCCTTCGCCCGCGCCTCAGCCCGCTCCGCAGCCCCAGCCGCCCACGCGCGGCGAGTTCTCCGGCGTGACCGCGCGCATCGACGACCAGGGCCGTCCGTATTTCGAGCTGCCTCCGCTCGCCAATCCCTTCGACGCGTGGTGGGTCTACGACCCGCAGGGTCTCTACCGGGCGCGTTGAGCGGCATTTAGTCCGGAGTCGGGCGGATTGTCCGCCCTTTTGATTTGCGGGAACAAGGGGTCGTGCCTTGTTGTCCATTACCCCCTATGCGCTCCTCGTCGCTTCTCGCCTTATTGGCTTCCGCCGTCTTTGCCACGGCCGCCGAAGATGGCGCCCAAGTCTATAACTCCCTTTGCGCGGCCTGCCACGGTGCCGACGGCAAAGGCCTGAACGGCCTGCCCCCGCTGGTCGGGAGCGAATGGCCCAAGGGCCAGGCGGAGCGCTCCATCAAGATCGTCCTGAACGGCCTGACCGGTCCGGTCGAGGTCGCCGGCAAGACCTACAACATCGACATGCCGCCCCAGGGCGCGGTGCTGAGCGACGAGAAGATCGCCGCGGCGCTGACGTACGTCCGCAAGTCCTTCGCGGCCTCCGGTCCGGTGACCGTCGAACAGGTCCGCGCCGTCCGCGCCGCCACCGCCGCCCGCAGCACGCCTTGGACCGCGGCCGAGCTGCTCAAGGCCCATCCTTTCCCTCCGGCGAAGACCGCGCTGAAGAACCTCGTCGGCACCCTGTATAAGGGCACCTGGAAGGAAGTCCCTGATTTCTCGGCCCTCAAGCCCGCGATGATGCAGGACTTCAACCTCGGGGTCGTCGACCCCGCGCAGGCCGGCCTGAAGGAGAACTACGCGATGGTCTGGGAAGGCCAGTTCCAGGCCCCGGCGGACGGGAAGTATAACTTCATCTTCGATTGCGACGACTTCGGCGCGCTTTACGTCGGCGGCGAGCGCGTCGCCGAGGTCAAGGGCATCGGCCCGATCGGCCCGCGTAAGAAAGAAGTCCAGGTCCTGCTGAAGAAGGGTTCGGCGCCGCTGCGCGTCGAATACGTCCAGGTCGGCGGCGAGCAGGTGCTCCAGCTCGGCTACAAGGGTCCGAAGGACAAGGATTTCCAGTGGCTCTCCAAGGCCAAGGCCGCCAAGCCGGCGAAGGTCTACCCGTCGATCCCGGTCACGCCCGCCGACGGCGTCGCCGCGGTCTACCGCAATTTCATCGCCGGGACGACTTCCCGCGCCATCGGCTTCGGTTTCCCCAACGGCCTCAATCTCGCCTACAGCGCGGATAATCTCGCGGCTGAACTCGTCTGGACCGGCAAGTTCATAGACGGCGGCCGCCATTGGACCGATCGTGGCCAGGGTAATGAGCCGCCGGCCGGCACCAGCGTCGTGAAGCTTTCCGACGGCATCGCCGTGAGCCTGGCGGACGGCAAGCCGGGTTCGGTCACCCGCTATGTCGGCGTCAAGGACGAGAAATTCAACGCCATCCAAGTCGCGGCCGAATTCAAAGGCTACGAACTCGATCAGCGCGGCAATCCCACCTTCAAGTCCGCCGGCGAAGGCCTCACGATCACGGACGCCTGGGTCGCCGGCGGCTCGGAAACCCAGCCGACGCTGACCCGCACGCTCAAGGTCACCGGCTGGACGGCGGTCACGATCGTCCTCGCCCGCGGCCTCGCGGTCACCCCCGCCGCTTCGGCCTTCGAACTCCCTGGCGGCCTGGTCATCGGCTCCGCCCAAGGCGTCGCCCCGAAGGTCTCCGCCGAGAAGACGCTGACCCTCACCCTCCGTCCGGGCGAGTCCGCCGTGCTCGGATACTCCTTCCGCTAATCCTTCTCCCGCCACCTTCATGAAGACCCTGTCCCTGTTCCTCGCTTTCGCCGCGGTCACCGCGGTCGGCGCTCCGGCGCCCAAGAAGCCCGACACCAAGGCCGCCGAGGCCCGTCAGTCCGAGTTCTACGAGCGCGTCCAGATCCCGACGCCCGCCGGCGAAGTCTGCGAGGTCTCGTCGATCGCGCTGATGCCCGGCAAGAAGATCGCCATCGGCACGCGCCGCGGCGACGTCTGGGTCGCCGAAGGCGCCTACGGCGACGACGTATCGAAGATCAAGTGGACCAAGTTCGCGTCCAACCTCCACGAGCCGCTCGGCATGTTCTGGAAGGCCGGCTCCCTCTACGCCACGCAGCGTCCGGAGTTCACCCGCCTGACGGACAAGGACGGCGACGGCCGCGCCGACAGCTTCGACACGGTCTGCTCGAAGTGGGGCATCAACGGCGATTACCATGAGTATGCGTTCGGCTCCGAGCCCGACCGCAACGGCGATGTCTGGGTGGTGCTCTGTCTCACCGGTTCTTTCCACGCCTATTCCCCCTGGCGCGGCTGGTGCGCGCGCATCACGCCCGAGGGCAAGTTCGTGCCGACCGCTTCCGGCATCCGTTCGCCCGGCGGCATCGGGGCGAACGACAAGGGCGACATGTTCTACACCGACAACCAGGGCGTCTGGAACGGCTCCTCTTCGCTGAAGTGGCTCCGCCCCGGTTCCTTCCAGGGCAACCCTTCCGGCAATAAGTCCGCGGCCTTGGCCGGCTTCCCGGCCCCGCCCGAGACCGCCAGCGGCACGCGCATCCTCTCCGAGCGCCTGAAGCACCCCGAGTTCGTCCCGCCCGCGGTCATCTTCCCGCACGGCATCGTCGGTAATTCGCCTTCGGGCATCGCCTGCGACATGGCGCAGGGCAAGTTCGGCCCCTGGGCCGGCCACATGCTGGTCGGCGAGCAGACCGCTTCGCAGGTCCAGCGCGTCAACCTCGAGGTCGTCAACGGCCTCTACCAAGGCGCGGTGTTCCACTTCCTCGGCGGCTTCGAGGCCGGCCTGATCCCGGTCCGCATGGATCAGGAAGACGGCACGCTCTTCATCGGCGGTTCCAACCGCGGCTGGGGTTCGAAGGGCACGCAGCCGTTCACGCTCGAGCGCGTCCGCTTCAAGGGCAAGACGCCCTTCGAGATGCATGACATCTCCGCCCGCGCCGACGGCTTCGAAGTCACCTTCACCCACCCCGTCAACGCCGCCCAGGCCGGCGACGCCAAGAACTACTCCCTCGACGCCTTCACCTACATCTACCAGTCGAGCTACGGCAGCCCGCAGGTCGACCAGGCCACCCCGACCGTGAAGTCCGCCACCGTGTCGGCCGACGGCCTCAAGGTGCGCCTCGTGGTCGACGGGCTCGTCCGCGGCCATGTCCATCACCTCGCCCTCGGCGACATCAAGTCGCAGGCCGGCGAAGCCCTCTGGCACAACGAAGGCTGGTATACGCTGAACGAGATCCCCGCCGCGAAGTAAGCGGGCGACGGCTCGTCCCGCAGCAAGCAGAAGGGCGCCTGACGGCGCCCTTCTTGTTTTCGGCTCCGCGGCGCCTCAGCCCCGCCGGTTCGGCCGGACGTAGACGGCCTGGACGACGCCGATGTTGCGGTGCTCGAACGCGGCCTGGCAGTAGCGGAAGTAGAGGCGCCACTTGCGGATGAAGCGCTCGTCGAAGCCCATCTTGCGGACCTGGCCGAGGTTGGCTTCGAAGGCCTGGCACCAGACGTCGAGGGTGCGGGCGTAGTCGCGGCCGAACTCCTCGAGGCGGTCGAGCTGGAAGCCGCTCTCCTTGGTCATCAGTTCGCCGACGCGGTTGATGGAAAGCAGGAGCGAGCCCGGGAAGATGTGCTTCTGGATGAAGTCCACGCCGTCGCGGAACTGGACGTAACGGCTGTCCGGGCAGGTGATGTATTGGAACGCCGCGATGCCGTCGGGCTTGAGCAGGCGGCCGATGGAGGCGCAGAACGCCGGGAGGTACTTGTGGCCGAGGGCCTCCATCATCTCGATGGAGACGCACTTGTCGTAGCTCCCCTCGTGGTCGCGGAAGTCCTCGAGCCTGACCGTGATCCGGTCGGAAAGACCCGCGGCCTTGACCCGCTCGACGGCGAGGTCGTGCTGCGCCTGCGAGATCGTGAGCGAGGTCACGCGGCAGCCGTGGTGCCGGACCGCGTGCAGGGCCCAGCCGCCCCAGCCCGTGCCGATCTCGATGACATGGTCGGTGGGCTTGAGCTGGAGGAACCGGCAGAGCGACTCGTTCTTGTTGGCCTGCGCCTGTTCCAGCGTGGCGGCTCCCTCCCAGCGGGCGGAGGAGTACATCATCGACGGATCGAGGAAGAGCCGGAAGAAGTCGTTGGAGACGTCGTAATGCTCGGAGATGTTCCGGCGGACCATCTGCTTGTCGTTGGGACGCAGGAGGTGGCCGATGCGGTCGGCGATGCGGAACAGCCCCACGCCGAGGGCCTTGCGGGCCGAGCCGGACATGCCCGGGGTCTGGTCGATGTTCTCGATGAAGAAGCCGATGAGCGCGTTGAGGTCGGGGCTGTCCCACTCGCCTTCCATGTAGCCCTCGGTGAGGCCGATGTCCGCCGCGAGCATGATGCGTCGGAAGGCGTTCTCGTCGCGGATTTCCATCCGGGCCCCGCCGGTCGCCCGAGGGTCGCCCAAGGTCAGCTCGGCGCCTTCCGGCAGGCGCAGCACGAGCCGGCCGCGGCGCAGCTTGGCGAGCTCGGGGAGGACGAGACGGCGGGCGAGGGAGCCGGCGGCGGGCGGGGAGGCGGTCATTTCGGCTCGGTCAGTTCAGGGGTGGGGTGACGCAGGTTGCGCTGCTGGGGAATGTCGTCCGCCTTGCGACGGAAAGGAAGTTTTTTCACCGCCCACAGCCAGGCGGCGTGCAGGTGGATGAGCACGACGACCTTCAGGATGAGCAGGGGCGACTTCAGCGTCAGCCAGAGCAGCCGTCCGTCGGTCAGCGGAACGAGCCGGCCCGACCACGCGCTGACCAAGGTCTTCCGCCCGCCTTCGTAATGGTCGACGGTGATCGCGAGCCGGTCGCCGGGCAGGCGCAAGGTGAACTCGAACTCCGTGTCGAGGGCGGAGAACGGCGAGACGTAGAAGCGCTTCGGGGCGCGGAGCCGGAGGTAGGCGTCGCCGTCGTGATCCCGGCCGAGGCAGGCCTTGCCGAGGAACCAGGCTTTCCGCTCCCCGAAGGTATTATGAACCTCGGCGATCCCGCAGGCCAGGACCCCGTCGACGGTGGCGATCATGAAGACCGCGGGATTGTAGGATCGGCCGAACGCCCGGGGCATCGCGACCAGCCGGATGGCGGCGTGCGCGGGCAACGGTTCGCCGTGCGCGGCGGCGAAGGCGCGGAAGCGGCCGGCGAGCGTGTCGCCCGGCTGGCCGAAAGCCTGCGGCACGCCTTCCGGCTGGAAGACCTCGGCCGACGGGAGGAAGTCGCGATCGCGGAACGCATAAGGCGACCAGCGCCGGCCCAGCATGAACCGGCCCCCGCGGGCCTGATCGACCGCCGCCGCGTCGACCGAGAAGGCGAAGGCGGCGTGCGTGAAGGCGTGACGCTTCGGCCAGAGCCGGGCGTGCATCACTTCCGCATCATACAGTCGGGGCATCTGCGGGCAGGGTGAAAGGAACGGCCCCGGGCGCAAGCATCCCCTCCGCCCGCCCTTGCAAAAACGACCCCTGCGGGCATAACTCGTCCCGTGGCCCAAGACCTCTCCACTGTCGGCATCTTCGCGTTCGCCGGGTCGGTCGGGGCTCTCTTGCTGGCCCTGAACGCCGGTCGTAAGCGCCGTCTCCTCGACGACACCCCCGTCTCCAAGGCCTTGGGCGTCTTCGTCGGCGAAGTGGAGCTGGAGGGCGTCTGCATGCGCCAGGATCCGTTCGTGGGTTACCTGTCCGGGCAGCCGTGCGTGCTGTATCGTTGGTCCGTCGACGAGCATTGGCGTCGGCGGCGGACCGAGACCTACACCGACGACAAGGGGCGCACGCGCACCCGCACGGTGATCGACACCGGGAGCGACACGGTCGCTTCGGGCGGCGAGACGGGCGGCTTCTACCTGCGGGACGACACGGGCTACGTGTGGGTGGACCCCGAAGGCGCCGACCTCGAGACGCTCACGCTGTTCAACCGGCATGTCGAACGCGACGATCCTCTTTACTACGGCAAAGGACCCGACGAGGCGGTCGAGGGCTCGACCGGCGAACGCAGCTTCACCGAATACGGGCTGGCCGTGGGCACGCCGCTGTTCATCCGCGGACGCGCCAGCGAGCGGCCGGACATCGTCGCGGCGCAGGTCAAGCACGACCCCAAGGCGGACATGTTCATCATCACGCCCCGCAAGGAGAAGGACCTCAGCGACGGCAAGGCCACCGCCTTCATCCTCTGGAATATCTTCGGGACCGCCTGCATGGGCGCCTTGGGCCTCGTGCTGGTCGGCGCCTCCCGGCCGGAGTACGCCCCCTTCGGCTTCGTCGCCGGCGTGGTGTCCTACTTCGTCATGCTCCTGGCCGGCTGGACCTGGATGGTGCACGACAGCCTCGTCGGCCTGCGCAATCGCGTGCGCCAGGCCAGGTCGCTCATCGACGTGCAGCTCAAGCGGCGCGCCGACCTGATTCCCGGGCTTGTCGCCTGCGCGCAGGGATACCGGACGCACGAGGCTTCGGTCCAGTCGTTGGTCGCCGCCCTGCGCGCGCAGGCCGGCGCGACCCGTCCCGTGGCGCTCGCGCCGTCCTTGCTCGCGGTCGCGGAGCGTTACCCTGACCTCAAGGCCGACACCGTCTTCGCCAAGCTCAGCCGCGATCTCGTCGAGACCGAGGACCGGATCGCCCTGGCGCGCGCCTACCACGCGAACATCGCGACGTTCTACAACACCCGCCTCGAGCGCGTGCCCGACCGCGCCGTCGCGCGGCTGCTCGCCATGCGTCCGGAGGCTCTGTTCGCCGCCGACGGCTTCGAGCGCCAGGCGCCGAAGGCCGCCTTCTGATCAGGCCGCCCAGGCGTCGCGGCCCAGCAGCTGCGTGCAGAGGCGATGGGCCGACCAGAAGCCGTCTTCGTGGAAGCCATGGCGCTGCCAGGCGCCGACGAAGTGCACGCGCGCGCCCGGGCGGGCGTTGAGCGCGGGGATCTCGGCCTGGGCCGCGACGGCTTCGAGCGAGAACAGCGGATGCTCGGTCGGGATCACGCGGATCACCTTCGCGGGGTCGACCTGGTCGGCGTGGTTGATCGTCACCACGAAATCGCCCTTGTCGGTGAGTCCCTGCAGCGAGTTCATCCAGTAATGGGTCGAGGTCGCCAGCGCGCCGTCCTTGGTCCACGTCCGGTAGTTCCACGACGAACGCGCCTTCGGCGAACGGGGCAGGGGCGTCATGTCGGTGTGCACGACGGCCTCGTTCTGGTTGTACGCGAAAGCCCCGAGCAGCCGGCGCTCTTCCGCGTCGGCGTCGGTGAGCAGCCGCAGGGTCGTGTCGGCGTGGGCGGCCATGATCACGCGGTCGAAGCGTTCTTCGCCGAAGGCGGTGGTCACCACGACATGTGCGCCTTCGCGGCGGACGGCCACGGCGCCTTGGCCGAAGCGGAAGTCGGCGGGGTAAGCCTTGAGCAGCGCCTCGACGTAGGTGCGCGAGCCCCCCTCGAGGGTCAGCCACTGGTGCTGCGTGTCCAGCCCGAGGAAGCCGTGGTTATGGAAGAACCGCATCAGCGCCGCGGCGGGGAAGCCCAGCATCTTCTCGGCCGGCGTCGACCAGACCGCGGCCGACATCGGGATGAGGTAGAGGTCGAGGAAGTCCTGTCCCAGGCCTTTCTGCGCGCACCAATCGCGGAGGGAGGTCGTCTCGGCGGCGGGCGTCCGCCATTCGGTCTTCGCGAGCTGGTTGAACCTGTTGATCTGCAGCAGCAGCTTCCAGAAGCGCAGGCTGAAGAGGTTGCGACGCTGGGCGAAGAGATGGTCGAGCGAGCTGCCGCACCATTCGAGCCCCGTCGGGTCGTGGCGGACGGCGAAAGACATCGACGTCTGCTTCGGCCGCACGCCGAGCTCCTTGAAGAGGCGGCAGAGATGCGGGTAGGTCACTTCGTTGAACACCATGAACCCGGTGTCCATCGGCAGCGCGCGGCCCGTGCCGGGTTCCGTGACGTCGATCGTGTGGGCGTGGCCGCCGGGGCGCTGGTCGCGGTCGAAGACCGTCACGTCGTGGTGGGCGGCCAGGAAGCGCAGGCAGCCGAGGCCGCTCACCCCCGAGCCGATGATGGCGATCCGTTCACGCACCGGGGGCGGAGGCCTCGCTCTTGGTCTGTTCCGCCTCCGCGTACACCGACTCGGGCACGCCCTTGAGTCCCCAGATCAGGCCCATCCAGGACATCACCTTGAGGCCGTAGTAGGTCGGATCGAACTCCCACCAGTAGAAGCCCTGCCTCGTCGTGGCCTGGTAGCGGTGGTGGTTGTTATGCCAGCCTTCGCCGAGCGTGATGAGCGTCAGGATGAAGGAATTACGCGACTCGTCACCGGTCGTCTTGAAGCGCTTCGAGCCGAACACGTGGGCCAGCGAGTTGATGCAGGCGGTGCCGTGGAACAGGACGACGGTCGAGATGACCCCCCAGACGAGCAACTGCGGTCCGTTGGTGTCGTAGCCGTGGGCGCCGAGCCAGGCGCCGGCCCCGTAGGTCGCGCCGGCGGCGAGCAGGGGGATGAGGATGTCGAAGCGGTTGAGGAAGACCAGCTCGGGGTATTTCGCCAGGTCGGGGACCTTGGAGTAATCGGTCGGGAAGTTCTTCTTCGAGGTGATCCAGCCGATGTGCGACCACCAGAAGCCGTCGACCACCGGGGAATGCTTGTCCTCTTCCTCGTCGGAATGCTTGTGGTGGTGGCGGTGGGTGCAGGCCCACCAGAGGGCTCCGCGCTGGACGGCGAGGGCGGTCCAGACAGCCATCACGAACTGGAAGGCCCGGGAGGTGGAGTAGGTCTTGTGCGAGAAATACCGGTGCAGGAACCCGGTGATGGCGAACATCCGGAAGAAGTAGAGGCCGACGGCGGTCCAGACCGCGATGGGGCTGACACCCACCCAGATGACCGCGAAGCAGGCCAGGTGGAGGATGATGAAGGGGACGGAACGGGCCCAATCGACCTTCTTCGGGGTGTTCTGCAGGGCTTCGATTCCTTCCGGGATGTGGTCCGCATCGAACCAGCGGATCAGGGAACGGAAAAAACCGTTCGCCGGCGGCTGGGGAGGGGAGGCGGGCATCTGGAAGGGAGTTAGGTGGGGAGGTGAGGAATCGCAACTGCTTTGACGCTTTCGTTCGGGCCGTCAGGATATCCGGGTCGGACAGACAAAACCCGCCTTCCGCGTCGCTCCCCTTTGCAGACCCATGACTGATGCCCATGCCGAGCAGGATTGGCGGGCCTGGTTCGCCGAACACGGCGCCAGGCTCCGGCTGATCGCGCGGCAGTGGACCAGAGGCGAGGCCGACGCCGATGACGTCCTGCAGGAGGCGTTTGTGCGCTTTTGGAAACATCAACGTCACCTGCCCGGCAATCCGAACGCCCTCGTCGTGACCTCGATCCGTCGCGCCGCGCTCGACCTCCTGCGTCGCACCGACCGCCGGGCGGCCCGCGAGAAGATCGCCGGCGAGGAGACCGACACCGTCGCCTGGTTCGAGCCCGAGGCCGACCCCCGGCTCGCGTCCCTGGCCGACTCGCTCCGCCGTCTGCCGGACGAGCAGCGCGAAGTCGTCGTGCTCAAGACCTGGGGCGGACTGACCTTCGACGAGATCGGCGAACAACTTTCGATTTCCCCGAACACCGCGGCCTCGCGGTGGCGCTATGCCATGGAGGCCCTCCGCCGCAATATCACCGCCCGTACCCATGACTGATCCCGACCACGACCTCGAACAGGCCCTCGCCGCCCTGCGTCCGCGACCGCCCGGCGCGGCGGTCACGGACCGCCTGGCGCGGCAGCTCGACGCTGAGCCGGCCCGCCGGGGCGTCGTCATCGCTTGGTCCGCCGGGCTCTTCGCCGCCGCGGCCGCCGCGGCGGGGGCCTTCGTCGTCCTGGCCGAGTCCCCGGCGCCGGCCGCCGCCCCGGCCGTCGCCTTCGCCGATGCCGCCCCGGCCGCCGCCGCGCGTTTCGCCTCTCCGGCCGCGACTCCGCCTCTCGCCCGTCGCGCCGCGTCGGCCGACGCCGCTATTCACCTTAAGTCCGGCGACGAGCTGCCCGAGCGCCCGACTTACCGTCTCGTCCGCGCCGACCGCTCCCGGCCGGAGGTTCAGTTGTTCCAGCCGGTCGAGCTCGCCGATGGCTCTTACGCCCGCCCCGCCCGCGTGCGCTGGGAGGACACCACCCGCTGGGAAGACGCAGGTTCCCAGGCGCGCCTGATCGACCACCGTCCCAGCGACCGGCTGGCCCTCCTGCCATTGGAGACGCATTGAACAAATCCGCCGCCGTGCGACGCTTTCATTCCAGATAATCACCCTATGAACTCCCTCCGTCATATCCCCCTCCACATGCTCGTGCTCGCCGGCTTGGTCGGATTCGCCGAGGCCAAGGACAAGGAGCCGCAAGCCCCCGCGGCGAAGACCGCCTCCGGTGTCGCCTATGCCGGCCTGAATGTCGGACCGCGCGACGAAGCCGACGCCTCCGTCCCTGCCGGCGTCGGCATCGTGGTCGGTTTCATCGACCCGAAGGGGCCCTCCGTCGGCAAGATCGAGGAAGGCGATGTCCTCACCCGCCTCGACGACCAGGTGCTCTTCAACGCCGAGCAGTTCCGCGCGCTGGTCCGCACGCGCAAGCCAGGCGACAAGGTGAAGCTCACGCTTCAGCGCGGCGCCGAGCCCATGGTCGTCGAACTCGCCCTCGGCGCCCGGTCCGACCGCGAGCCGCGCGAAGAGCTCAGGGGTCGCGCCACCGCTCGTGAGCTCCCTCCGGGTGTCACCATCGTCGGCCCCGGGGGCGTCATCCCGCCGGAATTGCTCAAGCAGCTGCAGGAACTGCAGTCGGGAGTCCTGCCCGCGCCCGGCGGCCGTTCGCCGATTCCCTCGGTCGACGAGCTCCGCGCCGGCGGCGGGACGGTCGACGTCAACGGTCGCTCGTTCTCGTTCAGCTTCGGCGGCGGTCCGAAGAGCTCCTCGACGTCGGTCGCGGCCGACGCCGAAGGCTCGGTCACCATCCAGCAGGAGGACGGCAAGCGCCACGCGGTGATCAAGGATCGCGACGGCAAGACGACCTTCGAGGGTGACATCACGGACAAGCAAGCCGTCGAGAAGCTGCCTCCGGAGGTCCGCCGTCGCCTGCAGTTGGTCGAGGGCCGCGGTTTCAGCCTCCCCGGATTCCTGGGCGGCAAGCCGACCGACAAGCCTGAGGCCGAGCAGTCGAAGCAGCCGAAGCAGCCCAAGAAAGCCTACGACCCCAAGCAGGGGGCTTGAGCCGGTCTGGCATCGCCGGGCAGGGTTCCCATCGGGGGACTGCCCGGCGCCCTGTCCCGGCAATGCCGCCGGCGGGGAAGGGTTGGCTTTTGCCCGAAAAACCCTTTCTTCTGCCTCCATGGCCTCCACCACCGAAATCCTTTCCCGCGTCGTCGCCGGGCTCAACGCCCTCGCCACCGTCTTCCTGCTGGTCGGCATCTTCCGGATCAAGGCCGGCGACCGCGAGGGTCACGGCAGGGCCATGAAGTGGGCGGTCATGACCTCGGCGCTGTTCCTCGCCGTCTACCTCGCCTCCAAGGTCCACCTCTGGGTGGCGCTCGGCCGCACCAACATCACCTACGCCCCGGACGCCGCCTCCGCCTGGGCCGGACTCAAGGGCCTGTACCTCTTCATCCTGATCCCGCACGTGATCCTGGCCATCCTGGTCACCCCGTTCGTCCTGCGGTCGGTGTGGCTCGCCAAGGCCGGCCGGCTCGAGGAGCACAAGCGCCTCACGCGCTGGGTCTTCCCGGTCTGGCTCTACGTCTCGGTCACCGGCGTGGTCGTCTGGGCCTTCATGGAGTTCAGCGGCTCCTTGGCCGCCGCCGCGGCGCAGGCGAAGTGACCGGCGATTTTCCCCTCGCCCCGTATCCTCTTTCCGCTTTCACTCGCCCCGTCGTCATGGAAAGCGAGCCGCCCTCCCGAAACCCGCAGACGGAGAAGTTGTTTCTCTGGGCCTCCTTCCTGCTTTTCTGCACGGTGCTCGCCTTCACGTGGTCGACCTACGGCGACGAAGCCGCCCGCCTCGAGGGCCTGCGCGCCAGCGAGCGTCAGAAGGAACAGGCCTACGCCGCCCTGGAGCGCACGCGCGGCCAGACCGACCGTTACGTCGACCGCTTCAGCCGCGACCCCGAATTCGTCCGTGACCAGGCCCGCGAACGCATGGGCGTCGCCGAGCCGGGTGAGATCGTGATCCGCCTCGACGGTGCCCGCGGCATGGCGACGCCCGCCAAGCCCGCGCCCGCTCCGGCGGCCACCGCGGGACGTTAAGCGTCCTGGCTTGCCTGGCGCCCCCGCCGCAGGCATTCGTGGGTCATGTCCGCACGGAAGAAAGCCCAGGTCACCTGGGGCGGCCGGTTCAGCGCCGGTCCTGCCGAACTCATGCTGCGTTTCGGGGAGTCGGTCTCCTTCGACCATCGTCTCTGGGCGCAGGATATCCGCGGCTCCAAGGCGCACGCCACGATGCTCGCCCAGGCGGGCATCCTGACCCGGCGGGAGCGCGACGCCATCCTCCGCGGGCTCGACGCCATCGCCCGGGAGATCGCGGCCGGCAAGTTCGTCTGGAGCCGCGACCTCGAGGACGTGCACATGAACATCGAGAGCGCCCTGACCAAGCGCGTCCCCGCCGCCGCCAAGCTGCACACCGCCCGTTCGCGCAACGACCAGGTCGCGACGGACGTCCGTCTCTGGATCAAGGACCAGTGCGACGCGGCCGACGCGGCGCTGGCATCGCTGCTCAGGACCTTGGTGAAGCTCGCCGAGGCCAACGCCGACGTGATCCTGCCGGGCTACACCCATCTGCAGCGCGCCCAGCCGGTCTCCGCCGCCCACCATCTGCTCGCCTACGCCGAGATGTTCGGCCGCGACCGCGCGCGCTTCGTCGCCGCCAAGGCCTCCGCCAACTGGTGCCCGCTGGGCTCCGGCGCCATCGCCGGCACGACGCTCCCGATCCGGCGCGAAGTCACGGCGAAGCTCCTCGGCTTCGTCGACGCGAAGGGCCGCCCGCAGGTCACGCGCAATTCGATGGACGCCGTCGCGGACCGCGACCCGGCCACGGAGTTCTGCTTCGCCGCCGCGCTCTGCGGCGTCCACCTCTCGCGCCTCGCCGAGGACATGGTCCTGTGGTCTTCCGCCGAATTCGGTTTCGCCCGCATGCCCGACGAGTTCTCGACGGGTTCGTCGCTGATGCCGCAGAAGCGCAATCCCGACTCGATGGAACTCCTCCGGGGCAAGGCCGCGCGCTTCCAGGCTTCGCTCACGCATCTGCTTTCGCTGACCAAGGGGCTGCCGCTGACCTACAACCGCGATCTCCAGGACGACAAGCCGCCGCTCTTCGACGCGGCCGACCAGCTCCTGCTGTCCGTCGCGGTGGCCGACGCCACGCTCGCGGGCACGAAGTTCCATAAGGCCCGCTGCCTCGCCGCGGCCTCCGATCCCGCGCTCCTCGCCACGGACCTCGCCGACTGGCTCGTCCGCAAGGGCATGCCGTTCCGTCACGCCCACCACGCCGTCGGCCGCCTCGTCGCCCTCGCGGAGAAGTCCGGCGTGCCGCTCGACCAGGTCTCCGACGCCGCCGCGCTGACCGCGGACAAGGCGTTCACGAAGGGCTGGCGCGAGGTCTTCAGCCTCAAGCGCGGCTTCGCCGCCCGCGAGAACACGGGCATGCCCGGCCCCAAGGCCGTCGCCCGCGAGATCGCCCGCTGGCGCAAGGCCCTGCGCTGAGCGCCGGCTTCAGCGGACGGTCAGCGAACCGGTCAGGCGGATGTCCTCGGAAGAGGCGCCGACCTCGACCTTCTCTGTCCCGGGGAAGAGCGTGAAGCGGTGCGCGGCTTCGTCCCAGGTCGCGAAGGCGTCGGGCTTGAAGGTGAGCGCGACGGTCTTCGTCTCGCCGGCCTTCAGCGACACCCGTTGGAAGGCGACCAGCTGACGATGCGGCCGGACCACCGGCCCCTTGCCGCTGACGTAGGCCTGCACGACCTCGTCGCCGTCGCGGTCGCCCGTGTTGCTGACTTCCACGGTGAGCGTCATCGGTCGGCCGAGCGTCGGTTCCGTGGCCGGGAGCGTTAGCCCGGCGTAGCGGAACTTCGCGTAGCTGAGCCCGTGGCCGAAGGCCCAGAGCGGCCGGCCGCGCAGATACATGTAGGTGAAGCCCTGCGAGATGTCATAGACGTCGCGCGAGGGCGCCTGATTTTCGTCCGCGTAGACCGTGTAGGGCAGACGTCCGGCCGGATTCGTCGCGCCCAGCAGGACGTCGGCGACGGCCTTGCCTTGTTCGTCGCCGCTCCACCAGGCGGCGAGCACGGCGGGGGCCTGCTTCTGGACCGAGGGCACCGACAGCGGCCCGGCGCTGCAGAGCACGACGATCGTCCGCGGGTTGGCGGCGAGCACGGCGTCGACCAGTTCCTGCTGGTCGCCCGGCAGGGCGAGGGATTTCCGGTCGATGCCTTCGTGCTCGTTGGCGAGCACCGTGCCCACGCAGAGGATGGCGACATCGGCCGACTTGGCCAGGGCCACGGCCTCCTCGCGCGAGTGGCCTTGCTCGGGCTTCACGTCCTTGCGCGCCGGGTTGGCGTAGGCGCCTTTGGCGAAGATGACCTCGGCCTGCGGCAGGCGTTCACGCAGGCCTTGCGCGACGGACGTCAGCTTGCGCGGGAAGTTGCCGACATAGCTCGGGTCGCCGGCGACCGGGACGTCGGCGAGCGGGCCGAGGACCGCGACGCGGCGCAGCTTCGTCCCGTCGAGCGGGAGCAGCCCGCGGTTCTCGAGCAGCACGATGGAGCGGCGGGACGCCTCCAGCGAAAGCGCGCGGTGCTCCGGCGCGCCGACCTTGGAGAACGGGATCGCGCGGTAGGCGACTTTCTCCGCCGGGTCGAATTCCCCGAGGCGGAACCGGACCCTGAGCACGCGGCGCACCGCGTCGTCGAGCCGCTCCGCGGACAGCTTGCCCGCGCGCACGGCCTCGGGGATGTGGAGCCGGTATTCCTTGTCCGAGAAATCCGTGCCGGCCGTCACCGACTTCGCCACCGCGTCGACGTAGGACATCGCGCCTTTCTCGTGGCCCTTGACCATGGTCTGCACGCCGCCGAGGTCCGACACCACGAAGCCGTCATGGGCCCATTCGCCCTTGAGGATGCCGGTGAGCAGGGCGTGGTTCATGTTGTTCGGCGTCCCGTTGATCGCGTTGTACGAAGCCATCAGGGACTGCGCCTTGCCTTCGGTCACGGCGTCGCGGAAATGCGGCAGCCAGTATTCCCGGAGCCAGCGTTCCGGGACCGCCGCGTTCAGCGCCTTGCGGTTCACCTCGACGTTGTTGACGGCGAAGTGCTTCAGCGTCGCGGCGAGCTTGAGGTGGCGAGGGTCGTCGCCTTGGAGTCCTTGGACGAAGGCCACCGCCATGCGTCCGCACAGGTGCGGGTCTTCGCTCCAGGCTTCGTTGTTACGCCCCCAGTAGGGGTTGCGGAGGATGTTGATGACCGGCGCGCGGTAGATCAGCCCCTTGCGCGTCCCCTTGAAGGTCTCGGGGTGGTCCTTCCAGGCGTTGTTGATCGCCCGGGCTTCCGTGGAGATCGCATCGGCGACCTGGCGGATCAGCGCGGGGTCCCAGGTGGCCGCCAAGCCGGTCGGGATGGTGAAAAGCGTGGTCGGTCCGCCGTCCCAGGAGACGCCGTGCAGGCATTGGTTCCAATGATCCTCCACGATGCCGAAGCGCTCGATGGTCGGGGCCCGGTGGTCGAGCACGGCGGCCTTCTCCTCGAGGGTCAGCCTCCCGAGGAGATCCTGCACGCGCTGGTCGACGGGCAGGTCGGCGTCGCGATAGGGTTCGGCGGAGCGGGCCTGGGCGGTAAGCGCGAGCAGGCCGGCGAGCAGCAGCGGACGAAGGGGCATGCGTTTTCATACGGCCGTTCCCTGGGCGGCCGCAACCGAAACGCGCCGTCGGATTGGGCCTTGCGGGGGCTACTCGGCGAACCCGTGGTCTTTGAGCATGCGGGCGACGGCTTGGGGCAGGGCGGGACGAAGCGCCGTGGGCACGGCTTTCTGCGCTTCGACGGTGCAATGCAGGTAGCCGAGCTTGCGTCCGGCGTCGGCGTCGCGGCCGGCGGCCTCGAGCCAGCGTTGCAGGACGGCGGCCGCGCGCGCCCATTCCGGCCAGTCGCTGTCGGCGGCGTCGGCGGCTTCGACCAGGGCGCACAAGGCGCAGCCGCCGAGGAAGCGTCCGACCGCGTCCGCGTCTTCCGCGCCGACGGCGGCGACGAGCTTCTCGCGTTCGCGCGCCTCCATCGTCAGGTCTTGTAACCGAGCACCGGGCGCAGCCACTTCTCGGCCTGCTCGACGGTCCAGCCTTTGCGCGCGGCGTAGTCCTCGACCTGGTCGCGGCCGACATGGTCGACGTCGAAGTAGATCGACTGCGGGTTGCCGAAGTAGAGGCCCGAGACGGACGCGGCCGGGTTCATCGCGAAGGATTCCGTCAGCGTGCAGCCGAGGCGGTCCGCGTCCAGCAGGCGCCAGAGCTCGGCCTTCTCGGTGTGCTCGGGACAGGCCGGGTAGCCGGCGGCCGGCCGACGGCCCGCATAGTTCTCGTCCACGAGTTCTTCGACCGAGAGGGCTTCGTCCGGGGCGTAGCCCCAGAGGTCCTTGCGGACCTCGCGGTGCAGCCACTCCGCGCAGCCTTCGGCGAGGCGGTCGGCGAGGGCCTGGATGAGGATCTGGCGGAAGGGGTCCTTCGCCTTGAAGGAAGCGGCGTAGTCCTCGATCTCCTGGCCGGCCGTCACGGCGAAGGCGCCGATATGGTCGCCCTTGCCGGCCGACACCAGGTCGGAGAGCGAGCGGCAGGTGCTGACCTTCGGGCGCTGGCGCTGGTCGCGGAGGAAGTGGAAGCGGCCGATCCGCTTCGCCTGGGCTTCGTCGCCGTAGACATCGACGTCGTCGCCGACGCGGCGGGCGGACCAGAGCCCCGCGACGCCGCGCAGGCGGACGCGGTCGGACCGGATCAGGTCGTCGAGCTCGACGCGGGCGCTGTCGAAGAGCTTGCGCGCCTCGCTGCCGTACTTCGGCGACTTGAAGATGTTCGGGAAGGCGCCCTTCAGCGACCAGGTGATGAAGAACGGCGTCCAGTCGATGATCTCGGCCACCGCGGCGGGGTCGATGCGCTCGAAGAGCGTGACGCCGGGTTTGCGCGGGGCGGGCTGGACCGGGGCGGTGGTGACGAGCGGGCGCCGGCGGGCTTCGGCGAGCGGGATGACCACGGCAGGCTGCTGCTTCTCGTAGGCTTCGCGCATCTCCGTCTGCTCGGCCTTGAGGTCGGCGACGAAGCCGTCGCGCTTGGCGGGATTGAGGAGGTCGCTGCACACGGTCGTGACGAGCGAGGCGTCGCCGACGTGCGCCATCGGGCCGTCGTAATGCTGGGCGAGCTTGATGGCGGTGTGCTCCTTGGAGGTGGTCGCGCCGCCGATGAGCAAGGGAGTGCGGATACCCGCGCGCTTCAGCTCCTGGGCGACGGTGATCATCTCGTCGAGCGAGGGCGTGATCAGGCCGGAGAGGCCGATGAAGTCGGGCTTCAGGCGCTGGGCCTCGGACACGATCTTCTCGGTGGGCGTCATCACGCCGAGGTCGGTGACGGCGTTGTTGTTGCAGGCGTGCACGACGCCGTCGATGTTCTTGCCGATATCATGGACGTCGCCCTTGACGGTCGCGATGAGGAAGGAGCCCTGGGCGGAGCCGCCGACCTTCTCGGCGGCCATGAACGGCTCGAGGTGCGCGACCGCGGTCTTCATGACCTTGGCCGACTTCACCACCTGGGGGAGGAACATCTTCCCTTCGCCGAAGAGCTGGCCGACGACGCGCATGCCGTCCATCAGCGGGCCTTCGATGACGAGCAGGGGCTTGCCCAGTTTGAGTCGCGCTTCCTCGGTGTCGGCGACGGCATGGTCGTCGATCCCCTTGACCAGGGCATGTTCGAGGCGGGCTTCGACGCCCAGCTTGCGCCATTCGTTCTTCTTGGAGGTGTCGGCGCCTTCGGTCTTCGTCGCGGCGAAACGCGGGGCGGCCTCGAGCAGGCGGTCCGTGGCGTCCTCGCGGCGGCAGAGGACGAGGTCCTCGACGAGCTCGCGGAGCTCCGGGTCGATCTCGCTGTAGACCTCGAGCATGCCCGCGTTGACGATGGCCATGTCGAGGCCGGCCTTCACCGCGTGGTAAAGGAAGACCGAGTGGATGGCCTCGCGGACCTTGTTGTTGCCCTGGAAGGAGAACGACACGTTGGACAGGCCGCCCGAGGCGCGGACGCCGGGGCAGAGGCGCTTGATCTCCGTGACGGCCTCGATGAAGTCCACCGCGTAGCGGTCGTGCTCCTTCATCCCGGTGCCGATGGTCAGGATGTTCGGGTCGAAGATGATGTCCTGCGGGTCGACGCCGACCTGCTCGGTCAGGATGCCGAAGGCGCGGACGCAGATGCGGATCTTGTCGGCGAGCGTCGCCGCCTGGCCCTTCTCGTCGAAGGCCATGACGATCATCGCGGCGCCGTAACGGCGGCAGAGGCGGGCGCGCTGAACGAAGCTCTCCTCGCCGTCCTTGAGCGAGATCGAGTTCACGATGGCCTTGCCCTGCACGCAGCGCAGGCCGGCCTCGATGATGTCGAACTTCGACGAGTCGATCATGAACGGCACCTTGGCGATGTCGGGCTCGGTCGCCGCCATGTTCAGGAACTTCGTCATCGCCGCGGCGCCATCGAGCATGCCTTCGTCGAAGTTGATGTCGATGACCGTGGCGCCGGCTTCGATCTGCTGCTTGGCGACGCGCAGGGCGGCCTTGTAGTCGCCCTTCTCGATGTGGCCCTTGAAGATCTTGGAGCCGGCGACGTTGGTGCGCTCGCCGACGTTCACGAAGGTGCCGGGGCCGCCGACGATGTTCAGCGACTCGAGGCCGGAGAGCTTGAGCGCGGGTTGGACGGCGCCAGGGACGCGCGCCGGATACTTCTCGGTGCGGCGGCGGATGGCGGCGATGTGGGCGGGCGTGGTGCCGCAGCAGCCGCCGACGATGTTGACCAGGCCGTCACGGGCGAAGGTCTCCAGGATGGCGGCGGTGTCCTCCGGCCCTTCGGGGAAGCCCGTGGGCGAAAGCGGGTTGGGCAGGCCGGCGTTCGGGTAGCAAGAGACGAAGATGTCGGCCTTCTTCGCGAGCTCGGCGATGTGCGGGCGCATCTGCTCGCCGCCGAGGGCGCAGTTCATGCCGATGCTGACCGGCTGCGCGTGGCGGACCGAGTTCCAGAAGGCTTCCGTGGTCTGGCCGGTGAGCGTGCGGCCGGAGGCGTCGGTGATCGTGCCGGAGATCATCAGCGGCAGGCGGAAGCCGCGGGCCTCGAAGGCCTCGTCGATCGCGAAGAGGGCGGCCTTGAGGACGAGCGTGTCGAAGACCGTCTCGCAGAGGAGGAGGTCGGCGCCGGCGTCGATCAGGGCGTCGACCTGCTCGCGGTAGGCGTCGCGCACCTGGATGAACGTCACGTCGCGCTTGGCGGAGTCGTTGACGTCGCGGGACATCGACAGCGTCTTGTTCGTCGGCCCGATGGCGCCGGCGACGAAGGCGTCCTTGCCCGGGTTGGCGGCCTTGAAGGCGTCGACGGCTTCGCGGGCGACCTTGACCGCTTCGGTGTTCAGCTCGCGGACGAGGTGCGTCATCGCGTAGTCTTCCATCGCGATGGACGTTCCGTTGAAGGTGTTGGTCTCGAGGATGTCGGCGCCGGCGTCCAGGTAGGCGCGGTGGATGTCGCGGACGACGGACGGCTTCGTGATGACGAGCAGGTCGTTGTTGCCCTTGAGCTGGCCCGGGTGGTCCTTGAAGCGGTCGCCGCGGTAGTCTTGCTCCT
>JBDLWC010000116.1:0-3014 GCA_039804485.1 Verrucomicrobiota bacterium | reverse complement strand
AGGAAAGTCGAACCCGCCTCCGGGCTCTCGGTCCGGGTGATCCCGGTCTCGCTCGTCCCGAACGTCTGGATGAATCTCACCCGAGGGAAGGCGGTCTTGAGCCGAACTAGCAGGCTATCGGGCATGGGCTCGGTGCCGTAGGTGATTAGGCGCAGAGAGGAAAGGTCGTGCGTGGCGACCTCGCCCGAGACCAGCAAGAGGTTCAAGAAGGTGGGTGAAGCCGGCAGGACGGAGACCCGATGGCGGTCGATGGCGGCGGCGACATCGGCCGGCGAACGCGATGCCGGGACGACGAGCAAAGACCCGCCGGCCAGCGCGCTGAAAAGGGTGTTGAGGCCGCCGATGTGATCGAAGCCGAGCAAGGCGAGCAGGACGAGGTCGCTGGCCCGGCGAACGGTATAGGTGCCGAGGAGGACGGTGAAGTCGTGCACCATGGCCTTGGGCGCGCCACTGGTGCCGCTCGAGAACAGGACGAGGCCGGCGGCGCGGCGGTCGCGCAGTTGCCCGAACAGCGGATGGTCGGAGGCTTCGTCGACGCGCGGGAGGATTTTCCAGGTGAGGTCGTCAGCCGCGATGATCCACTGGGTATGGATGAGCGCGAGCTTGGCCGGGTGTTCGGCCGGACTGCCGGACAACGGGGCGACGAAGTGGCCGGCTTCGGCCAAGGCCAGCAGCCAGGCGACGGCGGCGGGGCTGTGGCCGCCGATGAGGCCGAAAGCCGTCGGGCGATCGAGCTTGAGCCGGACGAGATCGGCGCGCGCGCGGGAGATCAGGTCCTCGAGTTCAGCATAGGTGACGACGCCCCAGGCGCCGGCCAAGGCAGGACGGGCGGAGAAGGCGGCGAGATGAGAAAGAAGGGACAAGGGAATTCTGGTCTGCTCAAGCAGGCATCGGTCTGCTTCCAGGGGCGGCGTCTATGTGAACGAGAGGGCAGCCACGTCCCTGCCTAGGGCTTGGTCGATACCTGACCGAGGTAATGGATGGAGCCGGCGGGGACAGAGGCGTCGGAGATTTTGGCGAGGATGAAGTCGACGGCTTGGGCCAGGGAGGTGCCCTGTGGGCGGCCAATGGCTTGGTCGATCTTCGCGAGGGCGTCGCGAGGAACGGCCCGCGTGAGCCGGGTGTCGACAGGTCCGAAGCCGAGGGCGAAGAGGCGCACGCCCTGCCCGGCCAGTTCCTTGGCCGCGACCCGGGTGAGGGCTTCGACCGCCGCCTTGCTGGCGACATAGGCGGCCTCACCTTCGAGCGCGAGCGGGACGGCGACAGTGGTGAGATTGACGATGCGGCCGCCGCGCTGGCGGACCATGACTTTGCCGACCGCTTGGAGGCAGTGAAAAGTGCCGAGATAATTGACGCGCATGAGCCGCTCGGCCGTCTCGGCCGGGGTCAGCAGCAAGGCGTTCATCGAGGCCGCCCCGGCGTTATTGACGAGCAAGTCGATCCGTCCGGCAGCGGCGATGGACGCGACTGCGGCGCGGACCGCGGACTCATCGGTGACATCGACGCGGTGAGCGTGGAAATGAGAGTGCCCCAACGCCTGTTCACCGCGGGCGAAGCCATGGACGATCCAACCGTCCGCGAGCAGGCGTTCGGCCAAGGCACGACCAATGCCTTGGGAAGAACCGGTGATGAGGGCGGTGGAGGGCATGCTTAGGCAGAGTGGAGGACTGAGTGGATTCGGCGTTGAAGGCGGTGCAAAGGTGCAAATCGGCGCGGAGCTCCTGTGCAAAAGTGCAAAGGTGAGAGGCAGCTCGTTTCAGGTGGCGGGTGGCAGCCTCGGGTGGCAGGTGGCGGGAGATGCCGGGCTCAAAGGGGAACCGGAGACCGGAGCGAACGAGAGGCTCGGAGGCCCAGAGGCTTAGTTGATCAGAGGGATAAAACTTTCAGGTCTCGGGTCTCAGCCATTGGGCCCTTGGTTCAGGCCTTCTAGTTCGGGTACGGGTTCAGGATTTGGATTTTTCCGTACCCGCACCCGAACCTGAACACCCGTACCTGATACCTGAGGGCCGAGACCTGGGACCCGAGAATGGCTTCACCTTTGCACTTTTGCACAAGCCGAAGGCGGGTTGCACTTTTGCACGGCTTTCGGCCAAACCATCAGCCGCGGGAGCCTGGAGCCGGCGGCCGAAAGCTGAACGGCTGGCGCCTGAAGGGCTGAGGCCCCGGTGGCCGTCACCTGTCACCTGCATGAATTTATGGCCGCAGGTAACTATCCGGTTTCCCTTTGAGCGATAAGTTGCTCTGGTCAACCGAGCCTCTGAGCCTCCAGGCCTCTTACTTGTCTTTTCAACCGGCCCACTGATCAACGGGTCAACTACCTGCTCGTGACTTCCGCCACATACTCCGCGAGCAGATCGACGCGGCGGAAAGGGGAGGTGAGCCGGCTCATGGCTTTTTCATCCGCAAGCGCGACGTTCTTGCCGGTGGCGACGCGGATATCCTCCTCGAGGTCGGCGATGAGGGTGACGAGTCCGATGCTGTCGAGGGCGGCGGCCTCGCCGAAGAGCCGGGTCGAAGCGTCGGCGTTCTCCAAGGCGGGCTTGCCGAGCTCTCGCCCGAGGGCGGCGAGCCGGCGCAGGACGAGGGCCTGGGCTTGTTCGACGGTCATGAGATTCAGCGGGCGGTGGTTTCGACGAAGTCGACGAATTCGCCGGCGAGCTTGGAGCGCGCGAATTCCTTTTCCGCGAGGGCGCGCGCGGCGGCTCCCATGGCCCGACAAGCGTCCGGATCGGCGGCGAGGCGCTGCAACGCGTCGGCGAAAGCGACCGGATCAGCGGGCGGGACGACGATCCCGCAGCGGTTTTCGGCGATGAGTCCGGCGAGCCATCCGGGGTAGTTGTTCACGACGGGAATCCCGCCGGCGAGATAATCGAAGAATTTGTTCGGCGAGGTCCCGCGGTAGAAAGCGGGGACGTCGCGCAGGACCATGAGCCCGCAGCCGAGCGAAGCGGTGATGGCGCCGAGTTCCGCCTTCGCGACCGGCGGGAAGAACCGGCAGTTATCGAGGCCGCGTT
>JBDLWC010000115.1:0-2640 GCA_039804485.1 Verrucomicrobiota bacterium | reverse complement strand
GGTCGAGACGGAGTGGCATTGCTTCGACGCCCTCAACACGCCCGCCGACCATCCGGCCCGCGACATGCAGGACACGCTCTACATGCCGAAGGCGTTCCGCTCCGCCGACGCGCCCCGCAAGTCCGACGAGGCGATCCTCCTCCGCACGCATACGTCCAGCGTGCAGGTCCGCACGATGCTCTCGCGCAAGCCGCCCTTCCGCATCGTCGCTCCGGGCCGCTGCTTCCGCCGCGACGCGGTCGACGCGACGCACTCCGCCAACTTCCACCAGGTCGAAGGCCTCTGGATCGATCGCAACGTGACGCTCGCCGATCTCCGCGGCGTGCTCGACTTCTTCGTGAAGGAGACCTTCGGCGCCGACGCCGAGATCCGCCTGCGCCCGTCGTTCTTCCCGTTCACGGAACCGTCCTTCGAGATGGACCTCCGTTCGCCTAACCTGGGCCGTCTCTCCGACCGCTGGCTGGAGATCATGGGCTGCGGCCTCGTCGACCCGAAGGTCCTCGAGCTCTGCGGTCTCGATCCGAAGGAATGGTCCGGCCTCGCCTTCGGCCTCGGCCTCGAACGCATCGCGATGCTGGTCCACGGCATCGACGACATCCGCCACTTCTACAACAACGACACGCGCTTCCTGCGCCAGTTCGCCTAAGCCATGAAAGTCTCTTTCCAAGCCCTCTCCCGTCACCTCGACCTCGCCGGCGTCACACCGGAGCGCGTCGCGGAAGTCCTCCCGATGCTCGGCCTCGAGGTGGAGTCGGTCACGACCTTCGGCCTCGCCCCGCTGCCCCTGGTGGTGGTCGGCGAGATCAAGTCCTTCGAGAAACACCCGAAGGCCGATCGTCTCAGCGTCTGCCAGGTCGACGCGGGCGAAGGTTCGCTCCGTCAGATCGTCTGCGGCGCCAAGAACTTCAAGGCCGGCGACCGCGTGCCGGTCGCCCTGCCGGGCACGGTCATGCCGGGCGGCTTCGAGATCAAGGTCTCGAAGCTCCGCGACGTCGACTCGGCCGGCATGATGTGCTCTTCGGAGGAGCTCGGCCTCGGCAAGGGCGAGGACGGCCTCCTCATCCTGACGCCGCGCCAGCCGGCCGTCGGCACGCCGCTCAACTCCCTCTACGGCGCGCCGGACACGGTGCTCGAGATCTCGGTGACCCCGAACCGCGGCGACTGCCTGGGTGTCCGCGGCGTGGCCCGCGACCTCGCCGCCGCGCTGGGCCTGTCGCTCAAGCCGCTCACGGTGAAGACGCCCGCCGGCCTCGCCGCCGCGCCTTCCGCCGCCGACGCGGTGAAGTTCGTCCGCTCGTCCTCCGAATTCTGCCCTTACTACACGCTGCGCACGCTGAAGAACGTGAAGGTCGGACCGAGCCCGGAGTGGCTCCGCCGCGACCTCGAAGCCGCCGGCCTCCGCCCGATCAACAACGTGGTCGACATCACGAACTGGGTGCTGCTCGAGCTGGGCCAGCCGCTCCATGCGTTCGACGCGAAGAAAGTCTCCGAAGGCATCGAGGCCCGCCCGGCCCGCGAAGGCGAGGAGATCGTCCTCCTCGACGGCAAGAAGGTGAAGCTCGAGGCCGGCGTCTGCGTCATCGCCGACGCCCTGCGCCCGCTCGTGGTCGCCGGCGTGATGGGCGGCGCCGATTCCGGCGTGACCGAAGCCACGACCGACGTCCTCCTCGAAGCCGCGTGGTTCCGCCCCGGCGAGATCCGCCGCGTCGCCCGCCGCCTCGGCGTGTCGACCGATTCCTCCCACCGCTTCGCCCGTGACGTGGATCCGGCCGGCGTCGAGCTCGCCTCGCGTCTCGCCACGGACCTCCTCGTCGACCTCGCCGGCGCCCAGCCGGCCGGACCCGCGGTCGTGGTCGGCCGGCCTCCGCGCGCCGACGTGACGATCGAACTCCCCGCAGGCTACGTCGCCGCGAAGCTCGGCACGCCGGTCGCCGACGCCGACGTCAACGCCGCCTTCGCCCGTCTGGGTTTCACGGTGCAGGCTGCCGACGCCGGTTTCTCGGTGCGGGTGCCTTCGTTCCGCTCCGACGTGACCCGTCCGATCGACCTGGTCGAGGAGTTCATCCGCATCCACGGCACCGACAAGGTGCCCGCCGGCCGGCCGATCGCGCCGCTGCCGGGTGACGAAGACGCGCTCACGTCCGTCTTCACCCGCGAAGTCTCGGCCCGCCTCGTCGGCGCCGGTTTCACGGAGTGCTGCCATTACTCGCTGCGCGACGCCGCGGAACTCGAACGCACCCTCGGCGCCGACCGGGCCGCCTTGGTCGCGATGGATAACCCGCTGACCGCCGAACAGACGCACCTCCGCGCGTCGCTCGTCCCCGGTCTCGCCGGCGCGCTCGCGCTCAATCTCTCGGTCCACGCCGACCCGCGCGGTCTCTTCGAGGTCGGCACGGTCTTCCGTCCGCAGGCCGACGGCACGGTCCGCGAATTCCTGTCGGTCGCCTTCGCGATCGTCGCCGAACCGGTGACGCGCTCCTGGAAGTCCCGCGAGGGCTTCGACGCCCTTCGCGCCAAGCGCCTGCTGCAGGACGCCGCCGCGCTCGCCGGCGTCGCCTCCGTGCGGCTCTCCTTCGCCGCCGCCACCGGCGGTCTCTGGCAGGCCGACCACGCCGCCGCCCTCGTCGACCGTGGCCGCGC
>JBDLWC010000114.1:0-3185 GCA_039804485.1 Verrucomicrobiota bacterium | reverse complement strand
TGGAGAAACGGACACAGCGGGAGCAGAGGATGCAGCGCTCGTCATCGAGGGTGACGCGGGGCCCGAGCTGGGTGCGCTTGGGCTTAACGTTTTTCTCCTCGATGAAACGAGAATAGCCGCGGCCGTAGCCGGTGGCCTGCTCCTGGAGCTTGCACTCACCGGCCTGGTCGCAAATCGGGCAGTCGAGCGGGTGGTTGACGAGGAGGAACTCCATCACGCCTTCGCGGGCGTCCTTCACCATGGGGGAGGACGTCTTGATGTGCATGCCGGGGGCGACGGTGGTGCCGCAGCCGATCTGGGGACGGGGGATCCAGTTGATCTTCTGCTTGCCGGTGGCGGGGTCCATGACCGGCTGCTTGGTCGCGGGGTCGACCGCGGGCATGCCCATCTCGACCATGCACATGCGGCAGTTGCCGGCGACGGTGAGCTTGGGGTGGTAGCAGTAGTGGGGGACGTCCTTCTGGAGCTGCTTGGCGGCCTCGATGACGTTGGTGCCCTTCGGCACGGCGATGTCCACGCCGTCGATGTTGACGGTTACGAGGTCGGGTTTGGGAGCGGCGATCATTGCTGAAATTTAAAGGGACGGAAATTTAGCCCACGAAACACACGAAATGACACGAAAGGTCGGAGTCGGCGGATCGGGTGGGTGGGTTTGGTTTTCGTGTTAATTCGTGTGTTTCGTGGGCAACAAAATCAGACGAGGGTGAGGCGGTCGGCGGGGAGGGACTTCTTGGCCTCGGCGTAGCCTTCGAACTCGTCCTTGAACTTGATGAGGAAGCTCTGGGTGGGCCAGGAGCAGGCCTCGCCGAAGGCGCAGATGGTGCGGCCGGGGATCTGGTCGGCCACGCTCTTCAGGAGGGCGGCGTCTTCCTTGCGGGCCTCGCCGTGGACCATGCGCGAGCTGATCTTCTTCATCCAGAGCGAGCCTTCGCGGCAGGGCGTGCACTGGCCGCAGCTCTCGTGCTGGTAGAACGCGTTGATGTTGGCGAGGGCCTCCACCATATTAACGGAGTCATCCATGACGATGACGCCGCCGGATCCGCCCATGGAGCCGATCATGGCGAGCGAATCGAAGTCCATCGGGACGTCCTCGACACCCCAGTCGTAGTCGACCATGTCGGCGCCGACCTTGCGCTTGCCCTTGTAGCGTTCGCCAAAGCGGAGAACCTTGGCGGAAGAGCCGCCGGGGATGACGGCCTTGAACTTGCGGCCGGGGAGCGGGCCGCCGCAGACCTCGTTGAGGAGCTGGCCCATGGTGATCGTGCCGGCGGGGAACTCGTAGTAGCCGGGGCGCTGGACGTGGCCGGAGACGCAGAAGATGCGGGTGCCGGTGTTGCCGGGCGTGCCGGTCTTGGCGTAGGCCTCGCCGCCGATGTCGGCGATGTGCTTCACCTGGCAAAGCGTCTCGACGTTGTTCACGATCGTCGGGCACTGGTAGAGACCGAGAACGGCGGGGAAGTAGGGAGGCTTGATGCGCGGGTTGGCGCGCTTGCCTTCGAGCGATTCGATGAGGCCGGTCTCCTCGCCGCAGATGTAGGCGCCGGCGCCGCGGTGGACGTAGATTTCGCAGCTGTAGTTGGTGCCGAGAATGTTCTGGCCGACGAAGCCCTTGGCCTTGGCCTCGGCGATGGCCTTCTCGAGGATGCGGGCGCCCTCGGGCATCTCGCCGCGGATGTAGATGTAGGCCTGCTTAACGTTGTTGGCGAAGCAGGAGATCATCGTGCCTTCGATCAGCTGGTGCGGATCCTGGTGCATGATGTAGCGGTCCTTGAAGGTGCCGGGCTCGGACTCGTCAGCGTTGACGATGAGGTAGATGGGCTTGCCGGACTTGCGGTCGACGAGGGACCACTTCACGCCGCAGGGGAAGCCGGCGCCTCCGCGGCCGCGGAGGCCGGACTTCTTGACCTCCTCGATGAGGTCGGCGGGCGGGCGGGCGACGGACTTTTTCAGCGTCTCGTAGCCGCCATGGCGCAGGTAGCACTCGATGTCGTTGGTGTAGCCGGGCTCGTCGATGTGCTTGAAGATGACGCGAGTCTGAGCGGGAGCGGACATGGCGAAAGGGTCGGAGGGTTGGGTTACTTGCGGGCGGCGGCCTCGACGCGGATCTGGGCGGAGATTTGCTTGGCCTTGGCGACGTCCACCTTCTCGTGGAGAACCTCGTCGATGAGGACGACGGGGGCGGTGCCGCAGGAGGCGAGACACTCGACGAAGTCGACGGTGACCTCGCCGCAGGGCGAGGTGGCGCCGAGGGTGGTCTTGAACTCTTCCTTGAAGGTCTCGCAGGTCTTGTAGCCGCCGAGGAGGGCGCAGGAGAGCGTGCGACAGACCTTGATGTGGCGGCGGCCGATGGGCGCGCGACGGAACATCGGGTAGAAGGTCACGACCTCGAGGACGTTGATGGGCTGGAGCTCGAGTTTCTGCGCTATCCAGAGGACTGCCTCCTCGGAGATATAGCCGGCGTCCTCCTGGACGAGGTGGAGCAGCGGCAGGGTGGCGCTGCGCTTGACCGGGTAGTGCGTAATGACTTCGTCGATACGCTGGAAGGTTTCGGGCTTGAGATTCACGGAGGACGGAGAGGGGAAATTTATTGGCCCACGGAACACACGGAATACACGGAAAGCAGAATCATCGGAGGGAGGCTTGGTATTCTTTCAGTGTCTTCCGTGTGTTCCGTGGGCACTAATGTTTGAGAATCAGCGGTCGCACTCGCCCATCACGAAGTCGAGGGACCCGAGGATGGAGACGACGTCGGAGACAAGGTTGCCCTGGCAGACCTTGGGCAGGATGGAGAGATTGCAGAAGCTGGGGCTGCGGATCTTCATGCGGTAGGGCACGCCGCCGCCCTTGCTGACGATGAAGAAGCCGAGCGCGCCCTTCGGAACCTCGGCCTCGAAGTAGACTTCGCCGGGGGGCATGAGCGGGCCCTCGGTGGTGATCATGAAGTTGTTGATCAACTCCTCCATGCTCGTGAGGACCTTGTCCTTGCGGGGCGCGAAGATGCGGACGGCATCCTTCGCATACCAGTCGCCCTTGGGGAAGGACTTGATCGCCTGCTTAATGATGCGGATGGACTGGCGCATCTCCTCGCCGCGAACGAGGTAACGGTCGTAGCAGTCGCCCTTCGAGCCGATGGCGACATCGAACTCGTAGCGCTCGTAGCCAGAGTAGGGCTTGTCCTTGCGAAG
>JBDLWC010000113.1:0-3328 GCA_039804485.1 Verrucomicrobiota bacterium | reverse complement strand
CGCTGGGACGAAGACGACCTGCTGAAGAAGTTCGAGGACGCCAACGGCCATGCCGCCGGCATCAAGGCCGTCGGCGGCTGGATCGCCCGCATGGACAAGGACGGCAAGGACTGGGTGCGCGTCGCGACCGGCTTCCGCAACGCTTACGACGCCAGCGTCACCCCGGACGGCGACATCCTGACCTATGACTCCGACATGGAGTGGGACATGGGCGCGCCTTGGTATCGCCCCACGCGCATCTACCTCGCCACCCCCGGCGGCGAGCTCGGCTGGCGCTCCGGCTCGGGCAACAACGCTTTCGCCGCGCTCGACACCCAGCCCCCGCTCGTCGACATCGGTCCGGGCAGCCCGACCGGCACCACGATGGGCACCGGTGCGAAGTTCCCCGCCGCCTACCAGCGCGCCTTCTTCGCCTGTGACTGGACTTACGCCACGCTCTACGCCATCCACCTCGAGCCGGCCGGCGGCAGCTGGAAGGCCCGCAAGGAAGTCTTCGCGGCCGGCAAGCCCTTCTCCGTCACCGACGCCGTCATCCGCCCGCAGGATGGCGCCATGTACGTCACCATCGGCGGACGCGGCGGCCAGTCCGCGCTCTATCGCATCCGTTACGAAGGCGCCGAATCGACCGCCCCGGCCGCCTGGTACAAGGCCACCCCGGAGCAGCAGCTCCGCCGTGAGCTCGAGGCTTTGCGTTCCGCGGCTCCCTCGGCGGCCAACCTCGCCAAGGCCTGGCCTTTGATGGGTCACCCCGACCGCTGGGTGCGCTACGCCGCCCGCATCGTCGTCGAGCATCAGCCCGTCGCCCAGTGGCGCGACCGCGTGAAGGCGGATGCCAACCCCGATCTCGCGCTCAACGCCGCGGTCGCGCTCGCCCGCGCCGGCGGCAAGGAGGACCTGTCCGCCATCGTCGCCGCCGCCGACTCCGCCGCGTCGTCCAAGGAACTGCGTCTCCGCCAGGATCGCCTGCGCGTCTTCCAGGTCGCCTTCTCGCGTCATGGCCAGCCGGACGCGGAGACCGCCGCCCGTCTCGGCAAGGAGTGCGCCGATCGCCTCCCTTCGGGCGACAACGCCCTCGACCGCCAGCTCGCCCTCGTCGCCATCTTCCTCAATGCGCCGAACGCGCCGGAGCGAGTCCTCCAGGCCATGAAGGTCGCGCAGCCCGGTCCCGCGGTCGAGGCCGACCCCGAAGTCCTCGCCCGTCACCCCGGTTACGCCAAGGCGGCGGCCGCGGCCATGGCGGTCACGCCTTCCTCCACGCGCATCGGCCTGGCCATCTACCTGTGCCGCGCCAAGGCGGGTTGGACCCCGGCGCTCCGCAAGCAATACTTCACCTTCCTCGACGTGCTCGGGCAGGCCGAAGGCGGCAATTCGCTCAAAGGCTTCGTCCGCAACATCCGCAAGGAAGCCTTGGAGGCCGCTCCGGCCGCCGAGCGCGCCGCGCTGGAAAGCATCGCCCCCGCCACGGCCCGCAAGCCGGCCGCTCCGCTGCCCGTCGCCGCCGGCCCGGGCCGTCTCTGGACCCATGCCGAGGCGCTCAAGGCCTGGGAAGACGCCAAGGCCAAGAAGGAGTTCAATTATGAGAACGGCCGCAAGATGTTCGCCGCCGCGCTCTGCTCGCAGTGTCACCGCCTCGGCACCGAAGGCGGCGCCCAAGGCCCGGATCTCTCCGGCCTCGGCGCGCGTTCGGCCCCGGCCGACATCCTGGTGAGCATCGTCCAGCCTAGCGCGGTCCTCTCGGACCAGTACGCGAACTCCGTCATCTCGCGCGTCGACGGCGGCAAGACGGTCGGCCGCATCCTCAACGAAGAAGGCGACAAGCTCGAGCTCGCCGTCAATCCCTTCGACCCTTCGGTCACCGTCACGCTCAACCGCTCGGACATCCTGGCGATCGACCGTTCCCCTGACAGCCCGATGCCGATCGGCCTGCTCAATTCGCTCAATCCCTCCGAAGCGGCCGACCTGCTCGCCTACCTCATCTCGGGCGGCAACAAGGACGACAAGCTGTACAGCAAGTAACCCGCGCCCTGCGCGCGAAGGTCACCGAAGGGCGGCTACGGCCGCCCTTCTTGTTTTCAGCCGACGGAAGCGGCGCGCCCCTCAGTAATTCAGCGAGGCCAGGACGCCGAACCCGTGGTAGTCACGCCAGGTCTGGGCGCCGCGGGCGGAACGCCAAAGATAGAACAGACGGAGTTCGAGCTGTTCGGAAGTGCGCAGGACCAGACCGACCGGGATCAGACGGTTCTCCGAGACGCGGTCCTGGGTCGTGTCGTAGATGACTTCGTTGTTGGCGTAGAATCCGCGGAAGACGCCTTCGCGGTTGAGCGTCCAGTCGATCTGCGGCCGGACACGCAAGCGGGTGTTATATTCCGCATCATGGTCGCGCCAGCGCCACTCGAAGCGGTTACGGAAGCTGAGCACGACGGACTCCGAGAGCCGGTAGGTCGGGTTCGCCTCGAACTCGAAGCGGAGCCAGTTCGGGCGGTTGGTTTCGTCCGGGTTGAAGCCCTCGAAGTAGGAGACGTTGGCCTGGAGCTGCCAGTTCAGGTTCAGGTCATAGCGTACGCGCGGGCTGACCATCCAGGCGTGGAGCCGGCCGATGCCGTCATCGGCGCGGAGGTCCACGAAGTTGCCGACGCTCCACTTCTCGTCCAGGCGGAGCCAGAGGTTATTCTGATACCAACCCTGGACGCCTTCGGCGCAGAGCAGGGCGGGGAAGAGGAGGAGAAACGCCAAGGGCCGCATGAGCGGTATTCATGAGGATGGATGACAAAGGGGAATGAGAAAGTGTCGGAGCGTGGGGAGAAGGCGCGGGACAGGATGGGGCTAGGGCCGGGGCCGGAATGGGCGGAGGAGAGGCTCCGTCGACCAGAGAGCCGGAGGCTCAGGGCGGACGCGCCCCCGTCGCGTTGCCATAGTGCCTGCCGAGGTAGGGCGTGGCTCTCCGAGCCCGCCGATGGATCCAACGGACGTGATGGTGATCACGTCCCTACCTGAGGCAGCGGGTGGGCGCAAAAAAGGACAGCACAGGGTGCTGTCCTTGTCTCGTCGGCTGCCGGCCGACCTGCCGGCGAATCAACCGATCAACGGTTCAAGCGGGCAGCGTGAACGCCGGCAGCTTGCGGATCTCGCCGCCCGCCATCGCGGACTCGTGGGCGAGGATCCCCGTGCAGGTCCAGTTGGCGGACTGGCGGGCGTTCGGGAACGGCTCGCGCTTGGCGACCAGCGCCTGGATGAACTCGTTGGCGAGGTGCGGATGCGAGCCGCCGTGGCCGCCGCCTTGGGTGAAGGAGAGGTGGTCCTCGCCTTCGCCGTAGACGCCCTTGGTGGT
>JBDLWC010000112.1:0-8156 GCA_039804485.1 Verrucomicrobiota bacterium | reverse complement strand
GGTCCGCAGGGTCTTGCGGCGCTCGGCCGGGAGATCCGCCTGGGTGCCCGCCACGAAACCGCAGGCCGACTGGAAGAAGCCCTGGGTCTGCGTGGTGAGCGCGACGAGTTTCTTCGCGCCGAGCTGCTTGGCGCGCCGCTTGGCGAACTCGACCAGCTTGCGGCCGACGCCCCGGCCATGGTAGAAAGGCTGCACGTAGACCGCGCCGAGCTCCATGGCCTTGCCGCCGGGATAGGGGCGGAGCGCCGCGCAGCCGATGATGCTGTCGTCGATCTCGTAGACGTAGAATTCGCCGAAGGACTGTTCGATCTGCTGGCGCGTGCGCGCGACGAGCGCGTCGGTCTTGGCGCCGTGCTTGGCGAGGTTGTACAGGGCCTGCGCGTCCTTCTTCTTCGCCTGGCGGATCCGGTCGTAGTCGTTGGCGTGCACCATCGTGCCGAGGCCGACCTTGTCGAAGATCTCGGTCAGCAGGCAGCCGAAGACCCGCCCGTCGAGGATGTGCGCGCGCGGGACGTCCTCGTCCAGCGCCTTGGCGGCCTGCACGGCCTTGCTCCGGATGCGCGGGTCCAGCTTGGCGGACTTGTCCGCGAGGAGCCGCTTGAGGTCGTCTTCCGGCAGGTTGAGCTGCACGACGCCGTCCACCTGGAGGCCGCTGAACGGGGTGAGGTAGATGAGCTTGGAGGCGCCCAAGGCCACGGCCAGCTCCATGGCGAGGTGGTCGCTGTTGACGCGCAGCGACTGGCCTTCGCGGTCGCACACGATGGGCGTGACGAGCGGGAGGATGTCCTGCGAGAGCATGGACTTCAGGATGGCGGCGTCGACCTTCTCGACCTTGCCGGTGTAGAGATGGTCCACGCCCTTGAGCCGGCCGATCTTGGTGGAGCGGACGGCGTTGGTGATCGCGCAGCGCAGGCCCGCCTGCGAGAGGTTCTCGAGGACCGACTGCGAGACGAGGGCCGAGGCCTCGCGCGCCAGCGACATCGTGGCGGCGTCGGTCGGGCCTTCGCCTTGGATGTCGGACAGCGCGATGTTATGCTCGCCGGCCAGGCCCACGAGCTGCTGGCCGATGCCGTGCACGAGCACGACCTTGATGGCGAGGCTGCGCAGGACGGCGATGTCGGTGACGATGTTGGCGAAATTCTCGTGCGAGACGATCGAGCCGTCGACCGCGATGACGAACACGTGGTCGCGGAACATCGGGACATACCGGAGGATTCCCCGGAGGTCGGTCGGCTTCATCGCGCGCTCACGCTGGCTGGACATGCCCAATCCTTATGGACTCCCGGCGGGTCGGGGCAATACTGATGACGCATGCCCCATCCGCCCCGAGCCCGCCGCGATCCGGCGCCGCCTGAACTCCGGGAGCCGGTCGACGCCTATCTGGCCCACCTGTCGCTGGAACGCGGCGCGGCCAAGCTCACGGTCGAGGCTTATGAAGCCGACCTGGCCCGCTTCGTCGCCCACTGCGCCCGCGCGGGGCGGACGAACTGGACCGAGGTCACGCTGGCGGACGTCGATTCCTGGACGCGGGTGCTCGACCGGAAGGGCCACGCGGCGTCTTCCCTGGCGCGCCGGCTTTCCGCGGTCCGCTCCTTCTCGGGCCACCTCGTCCGCGTCGGCCTCCGCCGCGATGATTTCACCGAGCTGGCCCGCGGGCCCAAGCTCCGCCGCAAGCTGCCCGGGATGATCAGCGCCGCCGAGGCCGCGTTGGTCGTCTCGGCGCCCGATACGTCGACCCCGCAAGGCCTCCGCGACCGCGCGATGCTCGAGCTGATGTACGGCTCGGGCCTGCGCATCTCGGAGCTCTGCTCGCTGGAGATCCAGGCCGTCGACGCGGAGTCCGGCCTCGTCCGCGTGACGGGCAAGGGCTCCAAGGACCGCATCGTCCCCGTCGGCGAGACGGCGCTCGTCGCGCTGCAGGCCTACCTCCGCGCGGGCCGCCCGAAGCTGACCCGCCCGAAGACGGGCAGCGCGCTCTTCCTCAGCGCCCGCGGGGTGGCCATCTCCCGCAAGACGTTCTGGCTGGGCGTGAAGCAGGCCGCCCGGCGGGCCGGCGTCGCCGTCCCCGTCAAACCCCACCTCCTGCGCCACGCCTTCGCGACCCACCTGCTCGAAGGGGGCGCGGACCTGCGCTCGATCCAGGAGATGCTCGGCCACGCCGACATCGCGACGACCCAGATCTACACCTCGGTCGACCGCACGGCGCTCTCCGACGCCCATCGCCGCCACCACCCGCGCGGACGCGGGAAGGGGCGTTAGCCGACGAAGAGGATGAAGAGGCCGCCGAGGACGGAGGCCGCGGTCAGGACGCCGATCAGGAAGCGGGCGCCGAAGGAGACCTCCAGCGGGGCGAACTCGGTCTCGTCTTCCGTCGGGCGCGACACCGTTTCGCGGAGCAGCGAGAAGTAGTAATGGATGCTGATGGCGACGCCGATCAGGGCCGCACCGAGGATCCACCAGAGCTTGGCGGCCACGAGCAGCACGAGCACGAGCAGCTTGGCGATGAAGCCGACGGAGGGCGGGATGCCGGCCAGCGAGCCGATGCCGAAGCCGAACGCGCCGGCGAGCAGGGGCGAGCGGCGCAGGAGGCCGCGCAAGGCCAGCTGGGGGCGGCGATGGTCTTCGAGCGCCGGCAGGGCGACCAGCGCCTGGGCCGTCAGGAAGGTGCCGGCGAGGTAGGCCAGGAGGTAGATGACGACGACCTGCTCGGCGTCATAGCCGAAGGCGTTGGCGCCGGGGGCGACCAAGGCGACGGTCACGGCCGCGAGGATGAAGCCGGCGTGCGAGACGCCCGAGAGCGCCAAGGTGCGTTTGACGTCGGTCGAGGCGAGCGCGCCGAGGTTGCCGGCGAGCAGCGTCAGCACCGCCGCGACGGCCAGCAGGGGCGCCAGCTTCGGCGCCAGCGGCGCGAAGGGGCCCGTCGCGAGCAGGACGAGCGTGAAGGCGCCCGCGGCCTTGGAGGCGGTGCCGAGGAAGGCCGTGGTGGGCGTCGGGGCGCCTTGGTAGACGTCGGGGATCCAGGCGTGGAAGGGGAAGGCGCCCAGCTTGAACGCGACTCCGCCGAGGATGAGCGCCACGCCGGCCAAGGTGAGCGGCGAGACGGCGCCCGCGGCGGCCTGCGCGGTCAGCGCCTGGCCGATCTGGGTGAATTCGAGGGAGTCCGTGACGCCCGGGGCCGCGCCCAGCGCGCCGTAGACGAGCACGATGCCCATCAGGAGCAGCGCGGAGCTCAGGCCGCCCGCGACGAGGTACTTCACGCCGGCTTCCAGCGAGGCCTCGCTGCGGCGGAGGTAGCCGACGAGGACGTAGAGGCCGACGGCCGCCGTCTCGAGGCTGAGGAAGAACGTGACGAAGTGATTCGACTGCGCGAGGACCATGAACGCGGCCGTCACGACCAGGAGGACGTGGTGGTAGTCCGCCACGGCGACGTCGCGCTCGCGGAGGAAACGTCCGGCCAGGAAACTGGTGAGCAGCGCGGACAGCAGGAACACGGCGCGCACGCCCGCGGTCGGCAGGTTCTGGCGCAGGAGGCCGGAGAACGAGCTGACCTCCGGCGACAGCGACCAAGGCCCGACGCAGAGCGCCATGACGGTCACGAGGATCAGGCCGGCGCGGGCGGTGCCCGGGATCAAGGCGCGGAGCGACTTGGGCAGGAACATGGCCTGCAGCAGGCAGAGCAGGGCGAGGCCGGCGACGGCGAGCTCCGGCAGGATGGTCGACCAGTCGGCCGCGCGGGGAGCGAGGGCCTTGAAGGCGAGGTCGATGTCGGCGAGGAAAGGGGTCATCGGACGAAAGGAATCAGCGTTGGGCGGGGACGGCGGCGGCCGGTTTGGCGGCGGCGGGTTTCACCGCTTTGGCTTTCTGCTGGGAGAAGGTGGTGATGCCGGCGGCGACCGGATTCACGGACTTCGTGACCAGCGAGGGGACGAAGCCGATGGCCAGCGAGGCGAGCAGCAGCACGCCCGCGGCGAAGCGTTCGGTCCAGCCGAGGTCGCCGAAGGGCGCCGAGGCGAAGCGTCGCTCAAGCGCCTCCGAGGCGGGTCCGAAGAACGTGGCGGCCGCCGCGCGCAGGGCGTAGACGGCGGAGATCACGACGGTCGAGGCGACTAGGGCCTGCAGCCACAGCGGCTGGGCGCGGAGGGCGAGGAAGACGCCGACTTCGCCCCAGAAGTTGCCGAAGCCGGGCAGGCCGATCGAGGCCATGGTGGCGGCCACGAAGAACGCCGCGAGGACCGGGGCGCGCGTGGCGAGGCCGCCGAGCTCGTCGAGACGGTAGGTGCCCGCCCGCGTGCGCACGGCGTTGGCGAGGAGGAAGAGCGCCGCGCAGGAAAGCCCGTGCGCGACCATCAGGAACGCGGCCGCGTCGAGGCCGTCCGCCTGGCCGGAGACGCCGCAGACCCAGATGCCGAGGAAGACCGGGCCCATGTGCGCCACGGAGCTCCAGGAGAGCAGCTGCTTGAGGTCCCGCTGCGCGAGGCAGATCAGGCCGACGATCACGACGTTCGCCACGGCGAACCACAGGAACCACGTACCGAGCGAGCCGCCGGTGATGTCCAGGCTGCTGAGCCCGATCAGGATGATGCCGTAGAGGCCGAACTTCTTGAGGGCGCCGGCGTGCAGCATGGCGACCGGGGTCGGGGCGGCGGAATAACCGGGCGCCGCCCAGGAATGGAACGGGAAGAGCGAGGCCAGCGTGCCGAAACCGAAGAGCACGAGCGCGCCCGTGGCGGCCGGGACGGCCGCGGCGTTCTGCAGGCCCTGGGCGACGTTCACGAAGGTGGCGGAGCCGTAGTCGACGCCCGCGGCGTCGACGGCGACGAGGATGCCGGCCAGCGCGGCCATCGCGCCGGCGGTCAGGTAGATGGCCATCTGCATCGCGGCCGGACGACGGCCTTCGCCGCCCCAGAAGAGCGTCAGGATGAAGGTGGGGATGAGCGCGAACTCGTGGAAGAAGTAGCTGCCGACCACATGGTTGGTGCCGAACACGCCCAGCGTGCCGCCGAACATGAAGAGGATCAGCCCGAGGTAGGTGTTGCGGGCCTCGACCTCCTGGTCGAGCGCCTTGACGCCGGCGGCGAAGCCGACGAGCGCGGTCATGGCGAGCAGCGGCGCGGACAGGCCGTTGAGGCCGAAGCCGAAGCCCCAGAAACCGGCGGACTGGAACTGGGCCGCGGTCGTGCTTTCCCGGCACCAGAGGACGAGCAGCCAAGGACCGAGCACGGCGGGCAGGGCGAAGCCCCCGAACGCGAAGCCCGAGGCGAAACTGCGGGGGAGATGGCGTCCGGCGAGCAGGATCAGGCCGACGATGATCGGGGCCGTGACGGTGAGCGCGAGGAGCGTGGCGGGATCGAGGTCCATGGATTAGCGGGCGATGAGGAACCAGGCCAGACCGAGGGTGCCGAGGACGATCCAGAGCGCGTAGGCGCGCGTCTGGCCGCGGTGGAAGGACTGGCCGGTAAGGAAGCCCAGGACGGCGGGGACGCCGCCGCCGAGCCAGCGCACGGCGACGCCGTTGATCAGCAGGAGGTCGAGGAAGGCGATGAACTCGGCGACGCGGCGCTGCACGGCGTCGACGTACCAGCGGTACGCGCCGTCCATCCAGCGGTGCTCGAGGAGGTGATAGGTCCGCGGCGACACGGCGCGCAGGGCGTCGGCGCCCCGGACGGAGCCGTAGAACTTCAGCGCGCCGAAGAAGCCGACGGCGAGCGAGAGCAGGCCGACGATCGTGGAGGGAGCGGTGAAGTGGAACGCGACGGCGTCGAGCGCGGCCTTGACCGGCTGCAGCGAGCCCGCGGGGAGCAGGACCCCGGCGAGGAAGCCGCCGGCGACGGAGTAGACCAGGCCGAGCACGACGAGCGGCAGGGTCATGGTCCAGGGCGACTCATGCGCGTGCGCGGCGGCCTCGGAATTGGCTTCGCCGAGGAAGACGAGGCGGATCATCCGGCCGCTGTAGAGGCAGGTGGCCAGCGCGGCCAGCGAGAGGAAGGCGAAGATCGCGAGATGCCCGTCGTGGTAGGCGGCCTCGATGATGGCGTCCTTGGAATACCAGCCGGCGAGGAAGGGCACGGCGCAGTTCGAGAGCGTGGCGGCGATGAAGGTCGCGGCGGTGAGCGGCATCTTCTTCAGCAGGCCGCCCATCCTGAGCATGTCCTGCTCGTGGTGGCAGCCGTGGATGACGGAGCCGGCTCCGAGGAACAGCGCGGCCTTGAAGAACGCGTGCATGGCCATGTGCAGGAGCGCGAGCTCGGGATGCCCGAGGCCCAGCGCGCAGCCCATGATGCCGAGGTGCGCGAGCGTGGAGTAGGCGAGGGATTTCTTGATGTCGGTCTGCGCGAGCGCGCAGAGGCCGGCCAGCGCGGCCATGCCGGCGCCGGAGACCGCGATGAGCTGCAGGACCTCGGGCGCGAGCAGGAAGCTCACGCGGGCCATGAAGTAGACGCCGGCCGCCACCATCGTGGCGGCGTGGATGAGCGCCGAGACCGGCGTGGGGCCGGCCATGGCGTCGGTGAGCCAGACGTGGAGCGGGAACTGCGCCGATTTCCCGAGGAAGCCGCACATGAGCAGGGCGCCGACGGCGGCGGGGATGGTCTTGGCGGCCACGGCGTGCTGCTGCAGCGCGACGAAGTCGAGCGTGCCGTAGAGCGAGAGGCAGAGCGCGATCCCGAGGATGAAGCCGAGGTCGCCGACGCGGTTGACGATGAAGGCCTTCTTCGAGGCGGCGGCGGCGAAATCCTTGTCGAAATAGTGCGCGATCAGCATGTAGGAGCTGAAACCCACGAGCTCCCAGAAGACGAACGTCATGAGCAGGTTGTCGGCGACGACGATGCCCAGGATGGAGAACATGAAGACCGAGAGGCCGGCGAAGAAACGGCCGCGGGCCGCGTCTTCCTTCATGTAGCCGACGGAGAAGAGGTGGATCCACGCCGCGACGAACGAGACGACGAACAGCATCAGGCGCGCGTTCGCGTCGATGAGGTAGCCGAAGCCGAGGCTGACGCCGCCGAACCTGGCCAGTTCGACGTGCCAGGCGACGTCGGCGCCGCGTCCGAGCAGGACGAGCGCGAGGCCCGCGATGGCGAAGGCGGTCGCGGTCGAGAACCACGCGGCGAGGCCGCCGGCCCGGCGGAGGAAGAGCGCCGAGAGCGCCGCGGCGCCCAACGGGAGGAAGAGGATCCAGTGGACCAGGGACGAGAGGTCGGAGGGCATCGGAAAAGGCTTAGTCGCGGAGGGTCGTCAGGGCGTCGGACTGCACGGTGCCGCGCTTGCGGAACAGGGCCACGATGAGCGCCAGGCCGACGGCCACCTCGGCGGCGGCGACGGTGATCACGAAGAACACGAGCACGGCCCCGTCCATGGTGCGGTTGAAGCGCGAGAAGGCGACGAGCGCGAGCGTGGCGGCGGCGAGCATGAGCTCGAGGCACATGTACACGACGAGGAGGTTGCGGCGCACGAGCACGCCGGTGAGGCCCAGCACGAACAGGAGTCCGGCCAGGAGCAGGTGGTGGGCGAGGGAGGTGTTTTCCATGGCGGCGGCCTCAGGCTTGTTTCTCGGGGTTGTCCTTGCTCAGCGAGACGACGCCGACGAGGGCGACGAGGAGGAGGAAACCGGCGATCTCCAGCGGGAGGAGGTACTTGGTGTAGAGGAGACGGCCGAAGGCCTTCGCGGCGGTCGCGAACTCGGCGGGGTTGGCGCTGAGTTCCGGCGGGGTCGCCCCGGCCTTGGTCGTCGCGACGGCGCCCGACCAGTGGAACAGCCACACCACGCCGGCGGCCAGCGCGAAGAAGACCGCCAGGCCGAGCGCGGCCGTCTTCCATGGGTAGGCTCCGGTGGGGTCCTCGGTGTCGAGGAGCATGATGATGAAGAGGAAGAGCACCATGACGGCGCCCGCGTAGACGAGCACCTGCAGGACGCCCAGGAAGTAGGCGTCGAGGAGGAAGAAGTCGGCGGCCACCCCGACCAGGGCCAGGATCATCCCCATGGCCGAGGTCACGGCGTTACGGCTGATGACCAGGAGAAGGGCGGCCCCGAGGGTCAGGGCTGCGAAGAAAATAAACAGGCCGTCCGGCATGCGGGCAAGGTAGGTCGGGGGTGGGTATTGGAAAGGAGAAAACGCCCCTAAACGCCCTTTTTGCCACTTTATGGGGGCCATTAGTCC
>JBDLWC010000111.1:0-6342 GCA_039804485.1 Verrucomicrobiota bacterium | reverse complement strand
GAGAGCACGGCGTCCCGCGAGGCCGTCCACGGAACGGCCGAGTTTCATCCGCGCATGGGCGCAGACTCTCTCCATGTTTTCCATCAGCTGGTCCGGCCGAGGGAAGACCTGACCGTTGATGCGCTGCAATATGAAGCGACGTTCCAGGCCGGGCTTTCCCGCCCGGAGCCGGAAGGTGTCATTGATATGGCCCGCGCCGAAAGGTTCGACGGACATGACCGGGCCGCCGAGCGCGAATTCGCCGGCTGCGAGCAGGGCTTCGGTCGCGTCGGCAGGCATCTCAGGACCAGAGATCGGCAGGGTAGGCTCCGGACCGGACTTGCGAGAGGATGCTGGCCTGGACGACCGGCTTGTCCTCGCGATAAGTCACGCCGAACCATGCCGACGTGGTGCGCAGCACGCGGCAGGTCGCCTGACCCGCGCGGATCAGGTTGCCGACGGAAATAGGGATGTAGGCCTCGCTTTTCATCTCGGTGCCGCGAGTCCGCAGGAAGGCATCGAAATCGGCTTCGAGCTGTCCGAAAATGGCGGGCGTGAAGCCCCACATGTTCATCGAGACAGGCTCTTCACCGGTGAGGGCGACCACGACGCCGTCCTCGCCGCGGTGTTCCGCGCCGACGGGGAGCCGGCTGATCTTCGTCAGCTCCTGGATGTCGGTGAGACGTTGCCGTTCGTCGGTCCGGCAGACTCCGCGGGCGACCGTGCCGTGGTCGGAGAGCGTGTTCTTAAGGGTGAATCCCACCATCGAATAATCGGTCGAAGCGTTGTCCTGCCGGCGCAGGTCATCCGCCAGGACGGCGTAGGAGTCGCGGCCGTAGAAATCGTCGGCGTTGATGACGGCGAAAGGCGTCTGGACCGAGTCGCGGGCGCAGAGGATGGCGTGGGTCGTGCCCCACGGTTTCTCCCGCCCGGCAGGCACGGAGAAACCCGAGGGAAGCCGGTCGATGGTCTGGAAGGCGAAGCCCACCTCGATCTTGCCGGCGAATTTGGCGACGATGCGTTCGCGGAAGTCTTGCTCGAAGTCGGGCCGGATGATGAAGACGACCTTGCCGAAGCCGGCGCGTACCGCGTCGAAGACGGAGTAGTCGAGGATGGTTTCGCCGGACGGCCCCATGGGGTCGATCTGCTTGAGGCCGCCGTAGCGGCTGCCCATGCCGGCGGCGAGGACGAGGAGGGTGGGTTTCATGGTGATCGTAGGAGATGGATGCGGGCGGTGATGTCTTGACGGAGGCGATCGACGTAGCCGGCCGCGTAAGCGAGCGGATCGAGAGTGGCATCGGTGACCAAGGGGGTCAGGTCCATGGCCCACTGGAGGCCGGACTCACGGTCGGCGGCGTGCGGATCATCGAAGGTCGCGTTGGCGGCGCGGCGTCCTGGCACGGCCAGGTCATAGCGCTTGCCGGCGGCGTTCTGCGTCGCAAAGACCTCATTGAGGGCTTGGGCGAGTTCCGGTCGGGCGGACACGGGCAGCGGGACCTTCTCACCGTCGACCAGCCAGTCGAGGCCCCGCCAGACCTCGCAGCCAAGGACCTGGCGAGGACGACGGTCCGGCGGGAGCTGTCGGAGGGCTTCCAGCGCCCGCAGGGCGCAGGCGACATGCGTGTCATGCTTGTCGGCGAGATTGTGGAGGTAGACGACCTCCGCCTGGCTGGCGTCGAGGAGGCTGCGCAGATCGTCGCGCACCGCCGTCTCGCTCGGGTCACGTACCGTCGCGCTGGCGAAGCCCAGCTGGGCGACGTAACCGTACTGACCGATCCGGGCGGCGGATTCCTGCTCACGCCTGCGTTCCGCGACCATCTCGTCATCCGTCCACTCCGCGAACCGCCCCGCGCGGACGCATCCGCGTCCGTCCGTGACGGTCACGCCGCCGAACCATCGGTCCGGACGGTCGTAGCATTCCGAGATGCCATGAAAGGCCATGAACTCAAGGTCATCGGGGTGGGCCCCGATGCCGAGATGCGTCGTGCGCGTCAACGCCTCCAAGCCTTGGACACCGTCGGGAACGGTGAGCCGGGCGAGAGGGTTGAGGTTGATCATCGGCAAGCAGAGGACGCCGGGGCTAGGGCCGGCTGCGGGGGGTTGCGCCGGGCGTCCTCATCTTAGCCGAGGCTCGCGAGCATGCGGGCGATCTCGTCGCGTTTCGCCTTGGCTTCGGCGAGCTGGCTGCGCGCGCCTTCGAGGATCTTGGCCGGAGCCTTCGAGACGAACACTTCGTTGCCCAGCTTGGCTTCGCCGGCGGCCACCGCCTGCTCGAGCTTCGCGAGTTCCTTGACGAGACGCACCTTCTCGGCCGCGACGTCGACGGTGCCGGAGAGTTCCAGCAGGACGGTGCCGAGGGAAGTCAGGGCGCCGGTGCGACCGCCCGCATCCGTCGCGAAAGCGACTTCCGCGAGGCCCGCGAGGCCGGCCAGCTTTTCCCGGTTGGCTTCGATGAGTTTCTGCGCGGCGGGGTCCTTGGCGACGACGGTGATGACGGCGTCGCGGCGCGTGGCCTGGTTGGCCTGGGACTTCAGGCCGCGCACGGAGGCCACGAATTCGCGGAGCAGGGCCACGTCGGCAACCTTGGACGCGCTCAGCTTGATGCCGTGCTCGCGGAGGACGCGGAGCAGGTCGCCGCCCGAACCCGTATGGTGGTTCTGGATGAAGTCCTGTTCGGAGCCGTAGCCGAGGAGGTGCCAGAGTTCCTCGGAGATGAAGGGGGCGACCGGATGGAGGAGCAGGAGGAACTGGCGCAAGACGAGGTCCTGCACCGCCAGGCAGTTCTCGACCAAGGCCGGATCCTTCAGGCGGGCCTTGGAAGCCTCGACGTACCAGTCGCAGAAATCGCCCCAGAAGAAGGCGTACAGGCCCTGGGCGTAAGCCGTGAACTCATGTTCCTCGAGGTTCCTGGTCGTGCTGTCGGTCAGCTCGGCGAGGCCTTGCAGGATGGCGAAGTCGTCATCATCGAGCTGCGCCGAGCGCAGGCGAGCGACGACCGCCGCGAGGGAGGAGTTGTCCGCCATCGGGCCGGACATCTGGCGGAAGCGCGCGGCGTTCCAAAGCTTGTTGCAGAAGTTGCGGCCTTGGCCGACCCGATCCTCGTCGAAGAGGATGTCCTGACCCTTGGGGGCGATGGACAGCAGGCCGAAGCGGAGGCCGTCGGCGCCGAACTTCGCGATGAGGTCGAGCGGCTCGGGCGAGTTGCCGAGGGATTTCGACATCTTGCGACCCAGCTTGTCGCGGATGATCCCGTTGAAGTAGACCCGCTTGAACGGGATGCGCTGGCGGATCTCGTCGTCGGTGAGCGTCTTCTTCTCCGGACCATGCAGTTCAAGGCCGGCGATGATCATGCGCGCCACCCAGAGGAAGATGATGTCCGGACCGGTCGCCAGGGCGCCGGTCGGGTACCAATGCTTGAGTTCTTCCGTCGTCTCGCCCGGCTTGCGCCAGCCGATGGTCGCCAGGCACCAGAGCCAGGATGAGGCCCAGGTGTCGAGGACGTCGACGTCCTGCTCCCAGCCCGTCGGATCCGCGGGCGGAGTCAGGGAGACATGGCGGTTGGCCGGGTCGTTGCGGTCGGCGCCGCGGCGGTACCAGACCGGGATGCGGTGACCCCACCAGAGCTGACGGCTGACGCACCAGTCTTGGATGTTCTCCAGCCAGTGAAGGTAGGTCTTGGTCCAGCGCTCGGGGTGGAACTTGATGATGCCCGAGGTGACGGCCCGCTTGGCCTCTTCGATCTTCGGATAACGGATGAACCACTGTTCGCTGAGGCGAGGCTCGATCGGGACGTCGGCGCGTTCGGAGAAGCCGACCGTGTTCTCGTAAGGCTCGGTCTTCACCAGGGCGCCGAGTTCCTCGAGGAGCTTCTCGGCGGCGACGCGGGCCTTGAAACGCTCCAGGCCGGCGAGCGGACCCGCGTCGGCGTTCATCGTGCCGTCCGGGTTCATGACGTCGATCACCGGCAGACCGTGCCGCTTGCCGATGTCGAAGTCCGTCCGGTCATGCGCCGGGGTGACCTTCAGGACGCCCGTCCCGAAGTCCTTCTCGACGGCTTGGTCGCCGACGATCGGGATCCGGGCGCGAGGGAAGGGGCGCCAGACATGCTTCCCGATGAGATGCTTGTAGCGCTCGTCGTCGGGGTGGACCGCGACGGCGGCGTCGCCTGGGATCGTCTCGGGACGGGTCGTGGAGATCTCGAGGTAGGTCCCCGGGGTCTCGGCGACCTCATAGCGCATCCGATAGAGCGAGCCCTTGGAGGGCTTCATGATGACCTCCTCGTCGGAGAGACCCGTCTGCGAGACCGGGCACCAGTTCACCATGCGCTTGCCGCGGTAGACATAGCCGCGCTCGTAAAGCGTGACGAAGGTCTGCAGCACCGCCTGCGAGTAGCCCGCGTCGAGAGTATGGACCGTCCGGTCCCAGTCGCACGAGGCGCCCAGCTTGCGGAGCTGGCCGAGGATGATGCCGCCGTGCTTGTCGCGCCATTCGGAGGCGACCTGGATGAATTTCTCACGACCGAGATCGTGCCGCGTCTTGCCTTCTTTCTGACGGAGTTCTTTTTCGACGCGGGACTGCGTGGCGATCCCCGCGTGGTCGGTGCCGGGCAGCCAGAGGGCGGACTTGCCTTCCTGGCGCGCACGACGCACCATGATGTCCTGCAAGGTGTTGTTGAGCAGGTGCCCCATGTGCAGCACCCCGGTGACATTGGGGGGAGGAATCATCACCGCGAAAGACTCGCGGGCGGGATCTACCTTTCCTCGGAAACAGCCTGCTTCGACCCAGCGGTCGTACCAGCGCTGTTCCACGCCTTGGGGCTCATAAGATTTGGGGATTTCAGCCATCGGAAAGAGGGATAATTAGGGGTTAAGTTGGGGATTGAAAAGAATGGATTGGGCGGGCATAAAGATAGGTAAGCCAGGCCCCATGCAACGGGTGACCGACGAACCCCGCCAGATCCGGAAGGAAGCAACGGCAGTCAGTTCTCCCGTGTGCCGTGGCAAGCCTGGCCCCTTTCTATTTTACGCCTCCTTGTCGCCGGGCAGGGTAGGTCGTTCGCCTAAACAAAAAAGGGTGCTATTCGCACCCTTTTCTGAGGTTTATCCCGGTCTCAGAGCGAGTGGATGCTCGACTTGCTGACGGCCATCGCGGCTTCCTTGAAGGATTCGCTGACGGTGGGGTGGGCGAAGCAGGTGCGGGCGACATCCTCGGCGCTGCCGCCGTACTCCATGTGGGCGCAGGCCGCGGCGATCATCTCGGAAGCGCCTTTGGCGACCATCTGGACGCCGAGCAGCTTGTCGGTCTTCGCGCAGGCGACGACTTTGACGAAACCGGCGGTGCCGTCCGAGGCGATGGCGCGCCCGTTGCCGGCGAGCTGGAACTTGCCGATAGCGACCTCGATGTTCTTGGCCTTGGCTTCGGCTTCGGAGAGGCCGACGCAGGCGACTTCGGGGTCGGTGTAGATGACGCCCGGGATCACGCCGTAATTGACGTGCCCATGCTTGCCGGCGAGGTTTTCCGCGACCGCCACGCCTTCTTCCTCGGCCTTATGGGCGAGCATCGGGCCGACGACGACGTCGCCGATGGCATACACGCCGGGAAGGTTGGTGAGGTAGTGGTCGTCGATGACGATCCGGCCGCGCTCGTCGAGCTTGAGGCCGGCTTCCTGGGCGCCGAGGCCGGTCGTGTTGGCCTTGCGGCCGACCGCGACGAGGATCTTGTCGGCCGGAAACTCGAGGGGCTTGCCATCGCGCTCGGCGGTGAGGGCCGAGCCTGCGGGGGTCTTCTTGACGCCGGTGACCTTGGCGCCGAGTTCGAACTTGATGCCTTGTTTCTCGAAAGCGCTCTGGGCGGCCTTGGCCACGTCGGCGTCGTAGGCCGGACCGCCGATGACGGGGAGCATTTCGACGACGGTGACCTGGGCGCCGAGGCGGGCCCAGACGGAACCGAGTTCGAGACCGATGGCGCCCGCGCCGACCACGACCATCTTGGCGGGGACGGATTTCAGGGCGATACCATGGTCGGAAGAGATGACGGTCTCTCCGTCGAACTTCATGAAGGGCAGTTCGATCGGCACGGAGCCCGTCGCGATCAGGATGTTCTTCGTCTCCAGGGTCTGGTCGCCGGCGGAGCCGCGCACCAGGACCTGCCCGGGCTTAGCCAGGCGTCCGAGTCCGCGCACGATCTCGACGCCGCGCTTCTTGAGGAGGGCGCCCACGCCCATGTTGAGCTGGGCGACGACCTTGTCCTTGTTGGCGAGCATCGCGGAGACATCGAAGGTGATCTTCTCGGCGCCGACGAGGCCATGCTTCTTGGCGTGCAGCGCCTCTTGATAGACTTCGGTCGAATGGAGAGATCGGAAGA
>JBDLWC010000110.1:0-11395 GCA_039804485.1 Verrucomicrobiota bacterium | reverse complement strand
CGTTCCGGCAAGCGCCTCGCCCGGCGTGTCTCCGAGATCGCCATCCAGTTCAAGCAGCCCGAGTCGGGCCTCTTCGCCGGCGACGCCCGTTACGACCTCGCCCCGAACCGTCTGGTGATCCAGATCCAGCCCGACGAAGGCACCACGCTCGTGCTCAATTCCAAGGTGCCGGGCCTCGAGCCGCGCACGCAGCCGGTGCGCCTGAGCTTCCGCTACGCCACCACCTACGGTTCCAACACGCCCGAGGCCTACGAACGCCTGATCCTCGACGGCATCGTCGGCGACCGCACGCTCTTCATCCGCGGCGACGAGACCGAGGCCTCCTGGCGCCTGTTCACGCCGCTCCTCCAGAGCTGGCAGAAGCAGGGCCGCGAAGGCGTCGAGACCTACGCCGCCGGCTCCTGGGGCCCCGCCGGAGGCGACGCTCTCCTGGCCGCGCACGGACACGCCTGGCGCAACGCCGGCCGCTGATCATGGCCCATCCCCTGATCGACGCGCTGCCGGGCTTCCCGGCCAAGATCTCCGCCGTCCTGCCCTCGCTCGACAAGGCCTGGGCCGACGAAGGCGAGGACGCCGCGCGCGCCTCGCAGATGAACCTCGTGCTGATGTTCGGCGCGGGGGTCTCGCCGGCCGACGCGCAGGCCCGTTTCGACGAGGCCATCCGCTTCGCGCAGCGCTACCCGTGCCGCCTCGTGGTCCTCGCCGCCCGTCCGGCCGCGGAGGCCGCCGCCGCGCTCGAGGCCAAGGTCAACGTCCTCTGCTTCTTCGACCCTTCCCGCCGCGGCAAACGCTGCTGCGAGGCCCTGATGCTCGCCCACGGCGCGCCGACCCCGGAACTCGAATCGCTCGTCTCGACCTGGCTCGAGGGCGACCTGCCGGTCAACCTCTGGGCGCACGGCGTCACCGTCGACGAGTTCAAGCCCTGGCTGAACTGGACCGCCCGCTGCCGCCGCGTCGTGGCCGACCGTTCGCTCGTCGGCGACGCGTTCTTCGCGCTGCCGTTCCCCAAGCCCAAGGCGGTCCGCGATCTTGCCGTCGCCCGCTGCCTGCCGGTGCGTCAGGCCCTCGGACAGTATCTCGCCGCCCACGCCCCGGCCGAACTCGTGCGCGGGCTCCGCTCGGTGACCGTCGCGCATCGCGAAGGCATGCGCGGCGAAGCCCATGGCATCCTGGAGTGGATGCGATCGTGCCTCACCCATTGCGCCGGTCTCACGCGCTCGCACCTCGACGTCACCTTCGCGCTTTCCGCCAAGCCGCCCTCCGGCGACTGCCTCGACGCCGAGTGGGTCTACGCGGACGGCGCGCGTTTCTCCTGGGAGCACTCCGAAGGCTGCTCGCACGCCACCCTCGCGTTCACCCGCAGCCGCGACCACGCCAAGCTCACGCAGCGCGTCGCTTTCATGGGCGCGCCGGAAGCGTTGTCCGAAGCGGTGTTCTTTTAAAGGGGATTGCGGTTGGCGGTAAGCGGTTAGCGGTTGGAAGGCCCAAAGGGAGACCGGAAACCGGATAGAATGCTGCGGCGCCTCAATGCTTCAGGTGACGGGTGACAGCCACCGGGGCATCGGCGATTCGGGAATCAGCTTTTCAGCCATCGGCTTTCGGCTTCTGGTTACTGCGGCTGATTCCAGAGCGGCTGGAACCTGAGCTCCCGGCTTCCGTGGCCGTCACCTGACACCCGAGATGACCCCCCAGCCAGTCATCCGGTCTCCGGTTTCCCTTTGCTTTAAGTATCTTGCCCTTACGCCAATCCGTTCTCCCGCAGCCAGGCGGCCATGAGCGCGAAGGCTTTGGCGCGGTGGCTGATCGAATCCTTCTTGGCAGGGCTGAGCTCGCCGAAGGTCTGGTCGTGGTTCGCGGGCACGAAGAGCGAATCATAGCCGAAGCCGCCGGCGCCGACCTCGGCCTCGAGGATCTTGCCCCAGCACTGGCCGACGAACTTGCCGACTTCCTGGTTGGGCCCGAGGAGGATCAGGTGGCACTCGAAACGCGCGCCGCGCTTGTGGGGCGGGGCCTTCTTCATCGCTTCGAGCAGCTTCGCGCGGTTCTGCGCGTCGGTCGCGCCGACGCCGGCGTAGACCGCGGAGTCGACGCCGGGTCCGCCTTGCAGCGCGTCGCAGCACAGGCCGCTGTCATCGGCGAGCACCCAGGCGCGGCGCGGCGCGATGGCGCGGACGGCTTCGGCCTTGAGCCGGCAATTGCCGTTGAAGGTCCCGCTGAGCTCCTCGACGTACGGCATGCCGCCGAGGTCTTTGGCCGAACGCACGCGGACATCGAGCCGGGCCTTCGCGAACATGCGGCCGAACTCCTCCGCCTTATGCGCGTTGCCCGTCGCTAGAAAGATTTCCATGGCGGGAATGTGAGTGGGCCGGAGGGAGAATGCAAGGAGGGGTAGGGGGCAGCACCGCGTGCTGCCCTAGGTGCAAAAGTGCAAATCGGCCTCCGGCCTGTGCAAAGGCGCAAAAGTGAGAGGCAGTCGCTTCAGGTGGCGGGTGGATTGGGTAGGGTTGAGCGGCCCGCTCAACCGCGGCTGACCGGGCCGGTCAGCCCTACCTTGATGCATGGGTTTGAACTCAAAGGGAAACCGGAGACCGGATGGTTAGCAGGGGGTATTAATAACCGCCGCATCCTTCCCGGTTTCCGGTCTCCCTTTGTGGCGGTGCCTTTCCTGCCCCTCCCTTGTCCCAACCTGCCCCTTATGGATTGTTTCCGCCCCCTTCCTCCGCCAAGGTAACGTCCCTTGGCAGCCATCGGCCTCATCGGTCATCTGTCATCCGCCCTCTGCCATCTTCCGCTCACCTTGTCCCTCCGCTGCCTCATCACCGCTGGTCCGACCCGCGAGTTCTTCGATCCGGTCCGCTTCATCAGCAACCCCTCGACGGGCAAGATGGGCTTCGCCTTGGCGGCCGCGGCGCGCCAGGCAGGCTGGACCGTCGACCTCGTCGCCGGTCCGGTGGCGCTTCCCGAGCCGGAAGGCGTGATGGTCTACCCGGTCGTCACCGCCGCGGAGATGCACCGTCAGGCCGACGCCTTGTTCGGGCCTTGCGACGTCCTCATCATGACCGCCGCCGTCAGCGATTGGCGTCCGAAGACGACCGCGGCGCAGAAGCTGAAGAAAGACGGGCAAGGCCAGACCATCGAGCTCGAGCCGGTGCCCGACATCGTGACGGCCTTGGCGGAAGAACGCCGCACCGACCAGTTCCTCGTGGGTTTCGCCGCCGAGACGGAGAACCTCGAAGCCCACGCCTTGGACAAGCTGGAGCGCAAGGGCCTCGATCTCATCGCCGCCAATTCGGTCGCGGGGCCGGCGGGGGCTTTCGGCGCCGACGAGAACAAGCTCATCCTGCTCGGCCGTGACGGCTTCCGCGAAGTCCTGGGTCCGGGCTCCAAGGCCGAGGTCGCCCGCGGGCTCATCGCCGTCATCGCCCGCCTCGTCGCGGCGCGCTCCGCCTGAACATGGCCCGCCGTCGCTTCAGCCCCCTCGACCGCGTGCTGGGTCGCATCGACGACCTCGACGCGCAGAACCTCGCCATCCTCGCCCGTCGCCTCGAGCGCGAGCGCGACCTGATGGAGACCGTGCTGGACACCTTGCGCGAAGGGGTGCTGGTGCTTTCCGCCGACGGCGCCATCGATTACGCCAACGCCTCGGCGGTGCGGCTGCTCGGCGTCAGCCCGGCCGCCGTCACCGGCGCCGAACTCCGGCGGGTCTCGCCCGACATCGCCCAGGCCTTGGAGATGCCCGAGACGGTCGGCGCGCTCACGCGCGAGCTGGAGGTGCGCTACCCCGAGCCGCGTCTGCTCACGCTGCACCTGGCGCGGGTCGGCGACCAGCAGGGCGGCGAGCGCAGCCGGCGCGTGGCCGTGCTCAGCGACGTCACCAAGGAGCGCGTCCAGGCCGAAGACCGCGTCGAAAGCGAACGCATCGATTCCATCGTCTCGCTCGCCGCCGGGGTCGCCCACGAGGTCGGCAATCCGCTCAACGCGATCGGGATCCATCTCCAGCTGCTGCAGCGCGAGGCCGCGAAGCTCGGCGATTCCCCCGCCGCGGAGAAAGTGCGCAAGGCCGCCGAGGTCTGCCAGGGGGAGATCAAGCGCCTGGACGGGATCGTCCGCGACTTCCTGGGGGCCGTCCGCCAGACCCCTCCGCTCCTCGCCGACACCGATCTCATCGCCGTGGTGGCCGAAGCCACGGCGTTGCTGCGCGAACAGATGGAGCAGCTGGGCGTGCGCGTGTCGCTCGACGTCCCCGGCGAGCTCCCGCTCATCCTCGGCGACCGCAACCAGATCAAGCAGGCGCTCTTCAACGTGATGAAGAACGCCCTGGAAGCCATGGACCGCGGCGGCGAGATCCACGTCAGGCTGGGCTCCGACGACGAGTGGGTCATCCTTTCGATCCGCGACACCGGCGTCGGCATCCCCGCCGACAAGCTCACCCGGGTCTTCGACGCCTATTACACGACGAAGGACTCCGGCGGCGGCATCGGCATGCTGATCCTTCTCCGCATCCTCCGCGCGCACGGCGGCACGGTCGACATCCAGAGCACGCCGGACGTGGGCACGACGGTCATCCTGCGTTTCCCGCTGAAGCACCGCCGCGTCCGCACGCTGGAGGCCCCCAAGTCCTGAAGCGCGCCTTCGCCGGTCCGGGCGGGTCCCCATGTCCCGTCCCCCCGGCGTCCCGGCCAAGTAAGGCCGGACTTTGCTTGAATCGGACGGGCTTGCCCGCACCTTGGAGCCGTGAAGGTCATCCGAGCCAAATCCGCGGGGTTCTGTTGGGGCGTCGAACGCGCCATCGATATCGCCCGCGAGTATGCGCAGAAGGGACGTCACCCCGTCTACACCGACGGACCGCTCATCCATAACCGCCAGATGATGGAGGTCCTCACCGGCGAGGGCATCCGCGAGGTCGGCGACTATCGGAGCGAGTCCAAGCTCGCGGTCTCTTCGGCGGACTCCGCCTCCGCGGTCATGGTCGTGCGCGCCCACGGCATCTCGCCCGAACGCCGCGACTACCTGAAGTCGCTCGGCATGGAATTCCGCGACGCCACCTGCCCGGATGTCGGCATCATCGCCGGCAAGGTGCGCATGCACGCGCGCAAGGGCTTCGCCACCGTGATCTTCGGCGACCCGCAGCATCCCGAGGTCATCGGCCTGCTCGGCTACGCCGAGGGCAAGGGCCACGTCATCACTTCCGCCGCTGACATCGCGGCGCTGCCCGACCTCGGCGGCCACGTCTGCATGGTCTCGCAGTCGACGATGTTCACCGACGAGTTCGCCCAGCTCGCGACGCTCCTCAAGGCGCGCTTCCCGGGGGCCTTGATCTTCGACACCATCTGCGGCGCCACCAAGGACCGTCAGGCGGACATCCTCGAACTGCGTCGGCAGGGCTGCCAGGCGATCGTGGTCATCGGCGGCCGTCATTCCGCGAATACCGTCAAGCTCGCCAAGCTCGTCGAAATCCAGGGTCTGCCCTGTTTCCACGTCGAGACGGCCGCAGAGCTTGATTTTTCGGCCTTGGCCCGCTTCGGGACCGTCGGCGTGACCGCCGGCGCCTCGACGCCGGCCTTCCTGATCGACGAAGTCTGCGCCCGCTTGGAAAAGACGGCCTGAGGCCAGGCGCGGCCGGGCAGGGGTTACAATGGACGCTTAAAATTATCACCCCCCGACTCCGAGCCGACTTGCAGGCTTTGGCCGGCCGGGTAAGCTGAGGGCATCATGAGTCCTGCCGTCACCATCCTCCTCGTCGTCCTGCTCGTCATCGTCGGCGCGCTCGTCATCGCCGCCCTCTGGGGCGTCGGCATCTACAACTCCCTCGTCGGCCTGCGTAACGCCTGCAAGAACGCCTTCGCCCAGGTGGACGTCCAGCTGAAGCGCCGCTACGACCTGGTGCCGAACCTCGTCGAGACCGCCAAGGGCTACATGGCCCATGAGAGCGGCACCCTCACGGCGGTCGTGGAAGCCCGCGCCAAGGCCACCCAGGCCAACGTCCGCTTCGCCGGCAACCCGAACGACCCGGCCGCCATGCGCGACCTCAGCCAGGCCGAAGCCGGCCTCAGCGGCGCCCTGGGCCGCCTCATGGTCGTCTCCGAGCAGTATCCCCAGCTCAAGGCCGACGCCACCATGCGCAGCCTGATGGAAGAGCTCACCTCGACCGAGAACCGCATCGCGTTCTCCCGCCAGGCCTTCAACGACGCCGTCCTGTTCTACAACAACGGCCGCGAAGTCTTCCCGCAGGTCTTCATCGCCAACGCGTTCGGCTTCCTGCCCGGCGAGTTCTTCAAGATCGAAGATCCGGCCGAGAAGGCCGCGCCAAAGGTCTCCTTCTAAGGCTCTCGCCGCCGTTTTCCGCAGATCATGAGCCTTAATCCTGAACAGCTCGGCCTCGTCAACCGAGCCAAGCAAGCGCCCAGCCCCTTCGATGTCGGCGCCTGTTTCAACATCGCCATGGCGACCCTGAAGCGCGACACCCTCAACATCGTGCTGGCGAACCTCATCGCCGGACTCGTCATGGGGGTCGTCTGCGTGATCGGCATGATCCCCTTCATCGGTTGGATCGCGGTCATCCTGCTCCTCCCTCCGCTGGTCGTCGGCTTCGTCCGCTTCAACGCCAAATGCGTCCGCGGTCAGCCCGCCGCGCTCGGCGACTGCTTCAGCGGCTTCGACGTGCTCGGCACCTCGGCGCTGGCTTATTTCCTGATGATCCTGCTGGTCGTCGCCGGATGCCTGCTCTGCGTCCTGCCGGGCGTCTACCTGGCGATCGCCTACGGCTTTGTCTGGAATCTTCTGGCGGAGCGGAAAGGCACCGCCTGGGAATGCCTTGAGATGAGCCGTCAGGCGATCACGGCCCACTGGGGCTGGGCGCTCTTGCTCATGTTCGTGGCCAGCGTGCTGGCTTATGCCGGGATCATCGCCTGCATCATCGGCGTCTTCGTCACCTTGCCTTTCTACGGGCTCATGCTGGCCGCTGCTTACGACCGCCTCTTCGCGGAGCAGCCTCCCCGGCTCTGAATCACCGGACTCGGCCCATGGCCGGCACGATGAATTTCTTCCGGGCCCAGGATGAGGCCCGCGGACGCACGACCAAGCTGGTCGCGTTGCTGGTCCTGGCGATCGTCGTCCTGGCCGGGACGCTTTACGTCCTGGCCGTCCTCGGCGAGGCCAAGCTCAACCGGCTGCCTTCGCCCGACTGGTTCCAGCCGAAGCTTTTCTTCGCCACCGCCGGCACGGCCCTCGCGGTGATCGTCGGCGGGAGCCTGCTGCGCATCGCCGAGCTCTCCAGCGGCGGCGGCGCCATCGCGGAGCGGCTCGGCGGCCGGCTGGTCCAGGCGGGCAGCACGCGCCCCGAAGAGAAGCGTTACCTCAACGTGGTGCAGGAGATGGCCCTGGCCTCGGGGCTGCCTGTCCCGCTGTGCTATGTCATCGACGGCGACGAGACCATCAACGCCTTCGCGGCGGGTAACTCCCCCCAGGACGCCGCGGTGGGCGTGACGCGCGGGGCGTTGCTCAACCTGACGCGCGATGAGCTCCAAGGCGTGATCGCCCACGAGTTCAGCCATATCGGCAACGGGGACATGAAGCTCAATCTCCGCATCATCGGCGCCGTCGCCGGCCTGACCGCCCTGGCGCAGCTCGGTTACATCATCGTCCGCCTCGGCCTCCATTCCGGCTCGGGCCGCAAGAACAACGCCTGGCCCCTCGCGCTCGCCGGGCTCGTCGTGGTGATCGTGGGCCTCGGGGGCGTCTTCTTCGCGCGCGTCATCCAGGCCTCGGTCTCGCGGCAGCGCGAATACCTCGCCGACGCCTCGGCGGTCCAGTTCACGCGCAATCCGCTGGGCCTCTCCTCGGCGTTGCGGAAGGTGGCGGGTCTCTCCGGCGCGGAGCGCGAGGCCACGCCGGCCGAACTCGAGGCGCAGCACATGTTCTTCGCCGGGTCCCCCGGCTTCTTCGAGACCCTTTTCTCGTCGCACCCGCCGATCGGCGAACGCATCCGCCGCATCGACCCGGCCTTCGACGGCGAGCTCCCCGTCCTCGCCCCGGCCGAGGCGGCGGACGATGCGCCGGTCGCCGGGCTCGCCGCGGGCGCGGTCGCGACGCCGCCCCCGCTGCCGAGGACGACCCGCCTGCCGACCGACCATCAGATCCAGGACTCGGTCGGTTTCCGCGGGGTCATCCCGCCCGCCTTGCGCGATGCTTCCGACGACCCTGTCAGCGCGATGGCCATCGTGCTCGGGCTGGTCCTCCGACGCGATCCGGCCCAGCGTGCCGCCCAGTTCGCCCAGGCCGAGGCCCTCGCGGGCGGCGAAGTCGTCCGCGAGGCCCGCCGCCTCGATCCGCTGTTACGCGCCTTGCCCGCCGGCTCGCGCGTGGCGCTGCTGGATCTCTCGATGCCCGCCCTGCGGCAGCTCTCCGGGCCGCAGTCCGAGGCTTTCCACGCCGCCTTGGAGCGGGCCGGTTTCGAGGCCGAGGACGGCCTGATCGTGCTGCTGATCCAGGCTTCGATGCGCCGTTACCTGGGCGGGGGGAAGTCGTTCATCGCCCGCTCCGGCGACCTCGCCGCGGCCTGCGGGCTCGTGCTGTCCGCCGTGGTGCAGACTTCGAGCGAAGACGCCCCCGCGCAGACGCGCGCTTATGCGCTCGGCGCCCAGGTGCTCGGTCTGCCGGGCCTCAGTCCCGCCATGGTGCCGGCCGCGCGGGTCGACCTCGCGCAGGTCGACGAGGCCCTCCGGGTCATCATCAGCCAGAGCGTCGCGGAGCGTCGTAAGTTCGTGCGCGCCATCGGGACGGCCATGCTGCACGACGGCCGCGCCGAGCCGGCTGAGATCGAGATCGTCCGCGCCGTCGCCGATTCCCTCGGCATCAGTTTCGCGACGGGACTGAAGGCGTAAATTGCGGCTTCGCCGCGTGCAAACGTGCGAAGGTGCAAATGTGCAAAGGTGTGAGCACGGGCAACCCTGCGACGGATTTCACTTTTGCACGTTTGCACTGGGGCGATAGCCCCGTTTGCACCTTTGCACGGACGGCTTCGCCGTCCTTTACGCGATCAGCGACTCGCCGGTCATCTCCGCCGGCTTCGGCAGGCCCATGAGGGCGAGCAGGGTCGGGGCGACGTCGGCGAGGCGACCCGTCGGGCGGGTCTTGAGCGACTTGCAGCCGGCTCCGTAGAGGACGACCTCGACGGGGCTGAGCGTGTGGCGGGTGTGGGCGCAGTTCTCTTCCGGCTCCCACATCTGGTCGGCGTTGCCGTGGTCGGCCGTGACGAGGGCCTTGCCGCCGACCTGGTCGATGGCGGCGAGGAGGACGCCGAGGCCGCTGTCGACCGCTTCGCAGGCCTTGCAGACCGCGGCGAGGTCGCCGGTATGGCCGACCATGTCGGGGTTGGCGTAATTGACGACGATGAGGCCGTACTTGCCGGAAAGGATCGCGGCCTTGGCCATCTCGGTGACGTGCGCGGCCGACATCTCGGGCTTCTGGTTATAGGTCGAGACTTCCTTCGGGCTCTGCGCCATGCCGCGCTCTTCGCCGGCGAAGGCTTCCTCGCGGTAGTCGTTGAAGAAGAAGGTCACGTGCGGGAACTTCTCGGTCTCCGCCGTGCGGTACTGCGGGATGCCCTGCTTGGCGACCCACTCGCCGAGGATGTTCACCATCTTGGCGGGCTTGTCGAAGACGACGTTGGGGCAGAGGCCCTTCTCGTAGTTGGTCAGCGTGGCGTAGAAGATGTTCAGCTTCTTCGCGCGCGGGAAGCCTTTGAATTCGGGGTCGATGAAGGCGCGGGTGATCTCGCGCGGGCGGTCGCCGCGGAAGTTGAAGAACAGCACGGAGTCGCCGTCCTGGATGAAGGCCGTGCCCTTGATGCGGGTCGCGGGCACGAACTCGTCGCCGACGGTGTTGGCGTCGGTCGGCTTGTCATAATAGGCCTGCACGGCCGCGGCGGCCGAGGCGGCCTCCGGGGCGGGGGCGCCGGTGAGGGCGTCATAGGCGGTCTTCACGCGTTCCCAGCGGTTGTCGCGGTCCATGGCCCAGAAGCGGCCGGCGACGCTGGCGACCTGGCCGACGCCGATCTTCACGAGCTCGGCTTCGAGCTGCTTGAGGTAGCCGAGACCGGAGGTGGGCGGGCTGTCGCGGCCGTCCATGAAGGCGTGGACGTAGACCTTGGTGAGGCCTTCTTCCTTCAGCAGGCGGAGGAGGGCGTAGAGGTGGGGGAGGGTGGAGTGGACGCCGGCTTCGGAGCACAGCCCCATCAGGTGGACCGCGCCGCCGGTGGCCTTGACGTTCTCGACGAGGCCGCGGAAGGCCTTGATCTGGCGCATGGCGGCCGGATCGGTGAGGCCCTTGTCGATGCGGACGATCTCCTGGTCGACGATACGCCCGGCGCCGATGTTCTGGTGGCCGACCTCGGAATTGCCCATGATGCCGACCGGCAGGCCGACATCGAGCCCGTGGGCCATAATCTCGGTGCGGGGCCAGTCCTTGGTCAGGCCGCGCGAGACCGGGATGTTCGCCAGCTTCACGGCGTTGAACTTGTCATGCTTGGGGTCGTGATTTTCGCCCCAACCGTCGCGGATGACCAGAAGTACGGGTTTCATAAGTGGATAGGAGGAAGAGATAGGGTGAGTTAGGGCAGGGAGGCAAGAAGCAGGTGCGCCGGCTCAGGTGCAAAAGTGCTAATCGGGGCCAAGGCCCCTGTGCAAACGTGCAAAAGTTAAGGCATCGGGCATGGTCACCACATTTGCACCTTTGCACCTTTGCACGTTTGCACCTTTGCACCTACGGATTGGGTATGCCCCGCTTGCTCCTCGCCCTGCTCGGAATGGCCCTTGGCGCCGTCGCTTCCGCCGCCACGGCCGAGAAGCTGACCATCGACGGCAAGGCCGTGACCGTGAAGGTGCCGACGCAGGCCGCCCCGGGTAAGCCTTGGCTCTGGGTCGGTGAGTTCGGCGGTCATCTCAAGAAACTCGAGGACGGGCTCGTCGAGAAAGGCTGGCACGTCGTCTACGTCAGCGTGAGCAACCAGTTCGGCTCCGCCCGTGCGATGGCGACCTGGGAAAAGGTCTACGCGGAGCTGCGCGAAAAGCGCGGGCTTTCCGCCAAGCCGGCGCTCCTCGGCATCTCCCGCGGCGGGCTGTACATCAACGCCTGGGCCCGGCTGCACCCAGACCGCGTCAGCGTCCTCTACCACGACAACGGCGTGAGTGATGTCCGTTCCTGGCCGGCGGGTCTGCCGCTGGGGTCCTGGGCTGGCAAGGGCAGCCCCAAGGATTGGGAACTTTACAAAAAGGAGTTCGGTTTCGCTTCGAGCGAGGAAGCGGCGGCGAAGTCGTCGCGCCCCACGGACGGCATGCTGCCCGTGATCAAGGCCGGCGTCCTGCTGGTCTCATGCCACGGCACCGCCGATCAGACC
>JBDLWC010000109.1:0-2505 GCA_039804485.1 Verrucomicrobiota bacterium | reverse complement strand
ATGCCGGCGGCGACGTCCGCCGCGATGGACTTGGCGGCGGCCACGATCTCCTGGCGGGCGCCGTAGTTGAGGGCGACGACCAGCGTGAACGCCGTGTTGTCTCGGCTGGACCGGATGACGTCCTCCAGAGGGCCGCGCACGAATTCGGGCAGGGCGGATAGGTCGCCGATCACGCGGAGGCGGACATTGCGTTTCTCCAGGCGGGCCAGATGCGCGCGCAGGATCCATTCGCCCAGTTTGAAGAGCCCGCTGACCTCTTCGACGGGCCGCTTCCAGTTCTCGGCCGAAAAGGCGAAGACGGTCAGGGTGCCGACGCCGAGGTCGATGCAGGCGTCGATCGCTTCGATCAGGCGCTCCGCGCCCCGGCGATGGCCTTCAAGCCGGGGAAGGCCTTTCGCGGCGGCCCAACGGCCGTTGCCATCCATGATGATCCCGATGTGCCGCGGGGGCATGGGGTTCGCGGAAGGGATGGGCGAGGGGGTCGACACTTGGCTCGAGACTGTTCGACCTGCCGCTCTTGTGGCAATCGTGAATCAACGCTCGTCCGCCGCCACCATGACGCCCGGGAAGCCCGCCTGACGGGCGAGGGCGCAGACGTCCAGGAACGTCTGCATGGTCAGGGACGCGTCCGCTTTGATCAGCACGGGCCGGTTCGACCCTCCGGCCGCGGCCACGCGGCGGAGCTCCGCATCCAGTCCGCCGCGATCGACGACCCGGCCGGCGACCACGAAGACTCCGGTGCCACGGGCCGAGACCAAAGTGACCGTCAGCGACGTCCGGGCGAGGTCGGGTCGCGTCAGCGTGGGGGTGGCGAGCGAGGACACGGCGGGGTTGCGCTGGTCGAAGCCGACGTAAAGCCCCGGGGCGAAGACGAATTCGGCGGAAAGGGCGTAGAGGAGCGCGGCGCAGGTCAGCGCGAGGGCCAGCGGGATGAAATCCAGGCCGCTTTGCGCGGGCCGGACCTTGGCGAGCACTCCGAGCGGCGTGCGCATCTCAGCTCTGGCGGGGTTTCTCCTCCGGCAGCTCGTGGCGCACGAAGGTGATGATCGAGTGGGCGGCGATTTCCATCTCGGTCACGATGGAGCGGACGCGACCGACGAGGAAGTGGTGGGCCAGCGCGCAGACCGCCGCGATCACCATGGCGAAGCCCGCCGTGGCGAGCGCGGCCTGGACCTGCCGGAGAAGCCCGTCGGCGGAAGCGTAGACACTGCCGTCGCGCAGGGCGCTCGCGAGGTCGAAGCCGGCGAAGATCGCCCCGGCCAGGCCGAGGAGAGGCGCTATCCGACCGATCGCCGCGATGGTGCCGAGGCGTCGCTCGAGCACGGGCAGTTCCAGGAGGGCCGCCTCGGTGGCGGCGGCGCGCATGGCCTCTTCGCCTCCGGCGGAGCGCAATAACGCCGCCTTGACGACGCGCGGCACCGGCCCGGGGGACTCTTCGCAGGCCGCCAAGGCTTCCAGAGGGCGGCCGGCGCGGAGGTTGTTACGCACGCCTTCGATGAAGTCGGACGACAGCACCAGGCCGCGGTGGAGGAAAAGGGCGCGTTCGACGGTGAAGACGAGCGACAGGAAGGCCAGCACCAGCAGGAGCCAGATGAACGGGCCGGCGTCGGAGGGGAAGGAGAAGCAGAGGCGGTTCATGGGGCTCAGCGGCTAGTGGAGGTGGAACGACGCAGGGCCGCAAGTTTGCTTTCGGCCGAGGCTTGTCCGGGGAGGCGGATCTGGTCCGCCGGCTGGCCTTGGTTCACGGTCGGGATGATCGCATAGGCCGCCACGGCCTCGGCCACGTCGCCGTCAAGCTCGCAGAGTTCGCCGGTGAGCAGGATGGCGCGTGCCAGCCAGAGCCGGCCGTCTCCGGACAGTCGCGCGGCTTCTTCGGCGGCGCGCTTGGCTTCCGTGCCGCGGAGGGTGGCGAGTGGTCGGAGGAGCACGCGTCGGGCCTCCTGGCGGCTGGCCCGCGCCTCTCCGCCTGATTCCGCCTTGGACCTTTCGTTGAGCGAGAGAGCCCATTTGTACCAGGCTTCCACCTGCGCGTCCGGGGCGTCCTTGGTCCAGGCTTCGGCGATGCGTTCGTAGGCCGCGGCCGCCCGCGAGACGCGCTGGCGATCGAGCTGTCCGTTGCGGTCCCGTCGCAATTGCGCGAGTCCGAACAAGGTGTCGGCGCGGGCCATCTCGGCCTGGGGTCGGGAGGGGTCGGTCGGTCGGTCGCGGATCAGCGCCTCGAGCACGAGCAGCGCTTTGTCGAACTGGCCCAGCGAGCGCAGGATTTCCGCCCGACGAAGGGAGACGCGGAAAAACAGCGGATGCTGCGGATGGCTTTCGGCGAAACGCTCGAGCAGCTCGACCGCGTCCTTGAGCTTGGCCTCGCCGCCGGTCGGCGACTGGAGCGCGGCTTGTTCGGCGGCCTCGTAGAGGCCGAGCGCGGCGAAGTCGCTCAGGCTCTTGTCGTCGCCGAATTCTTTGGCCAGGGCCTCGAAGCGCGCCTGCGCATCGGCATGCCGCCCGTTG
>JBDLWC010000108.1:0-2696 GCA_039804485.1 Verrucomicrobiota bacterium | reverse complement strand
CACCCGGCCGTCCCAGATGAGCTGGCGGGCCACGGCGGCCTGTCGTAGCTCGACCCAGCTGAGGGAGCTTTGCCAGAAGTCGCCCGAATTCACGCTCACGCTTTGCAGGGATTCGAACGGGGCGCCGCCGCCGTTCGGCAGCCGGACCCCAGAGGAGACCGTGAGCCAGGACGTCGGAGTGAAGCGGAGGGAGCCCAGCAGGTCGCTCCGTCCGGTCTCGGCTTCCGTCGGCCCTTGGCGCCAGTCCGCGAAGAAATCGGCCCGGGCCAGTTCCCGGGTCCCGTTCTGTCCGTCGCGGGTCTCCAAGGTGTTCCGTACGCCGAACCGCACGGCCTGGCGGTCGGTGGTCGAAGCCGCGTCGAGCCGGTCCGCCAGGTCGAGCTCTTCGAGCACGGTGACGGAGACGGCGCGCTGGGTCATCGGGGCGACGCCGATCTGCTCGTCCGCTCCCGGCATGACGCGATATTGCAGCATCGGCCGGAGGCTGTGACGCAGTCCGTCCACGCCCCATTTCTCGGCGCGGAAGTCCCAGGACCCCGTCACGAGGGCTTCAAGGTCGAAGCCCGCCTGGCCGATCACCTTCGAGGCGGCGCCTTGTCCGTCGTTGCCATCGGACCAGCCGGTCGCCCGGACGCCCGCGACGGGTCGCCAGGAAAGCCAGTCACCGGCCCGGAAGGCGCGGCTTAAGCCGTAATAGCCGTCCAGGCGCGCCGACGACCATGCCGTCGGGGAGAGGGTCGCCGCCTGGAAGGCGGGCAAGGGGAGGTCCTCGGAAGGCCGTTCGGTGAAGTAGCCGAGGCTGATGAAAGCCCGGCGATCCCACGTCGATCCGGCGAGCCTTCCCGTCGGCAGGTCGAAGCGGAGTTCGGGGAGTCGCTGGACGACATCCTGGTAGTCGTCGGCTTTCGCGGTGAGCCCGGCGGAAAGGTAACCGCCCTCGACGGCCTTCACGGCCTCCACGTTGACTTGCGGGTTGCCGTTTTGCCCGATGAGGAAGGGGCGGAAATCGCGGAGGACGTCCGGGTCGGACTGGGCGAACGCGTTGGCGGTGATCTCGGTCCCGTCGAGGGTCCGTCCGTTCAGCTGACCGAGGAGGAAGGCGCGCTGGTTATCGGCCAGCCGGCCGTAGACATCCGCCAGCGGCGTGGTCTGGTCGTCGATCCAGCCGCTCTGCAGGCTTCCTTTCCAGATGGCGCCTCCTTGGGCCTGCTTGGTGTTGTCAAAGCGCAAGGCGGGGCCGACCAGGATGCCCGAGCGGCTGTAGTAGTCGACCAGCCCGCCCGCCCAGAGCGACGGGTTGACCTTGGTCAGCACGGTGGTGCGCAGGAAGCCGCCCTGCTTGTTCTCGTTGCCGGTGTTGAACCAGATGTCGTAAGGGAAATCCCGATAACCTTTCTGACCGTAATAGGGCAGGTTGAAGAGCGGCACGCCGGAGGCGTAGGATGTGGCGCTCCGCATGCTCAGGCGGTCGGTCGATTCGACGTAGTTCAGCTCGGCGATCCTGAGGTGCATGCCGCGAGGGGCGGGCTCGCCGTTCCAGACCCGGACGCCGCGCACCGTCTTGTCGCCTTTGACGATGCGGAGCGATTCGGCCGTGAAATAGACCGGCGACCGTCCGAAGCGGACGTCGACCGCCTCGATGGTGTCCGTCCGCGGGTCGACGGAGATGCGCGCGCCCATGATGCGGAGTTCCTTGGTCGCGTAGACGACGTCGCCCTCGGCGACGATCACCCCGGTCCGGTCGTCCCGCCGGATCGTCCGCGCCGAGAGAAAGGTGTCGCGGGTCTGCAGCCGGCCGTCGGTGGCCACCATGACATGGCCTCCGTCCTCCGAGGCGAACGAGCGGGCTTCGATGCTCGGTTCGCCGTCCCGCTGGCCGCGGTCGCCGGGCGTCGGTTCCGCGGCCATGGCGGCGGTCAGCGAGAGGCTCGCGGCGAGGATCCAGAAACGATGGCCAGGCATCCGTCGAGCGTTGTCGCTCCGGGCTTTCCCTCAAGTATTTTCGGGCAATGTGCGCTTGCCGACCCTCGGGCGGCGGAAGAGTCTTCCGGGATGCGCCTTAGTCCCGCCGAGTTGACCGCCTTGGTGGACGCCACGGAGACGTCGCCCCACCGTTTCCTCGGCCTGCATCGTCTCGAAGGGGGCGGCCTCGTCGTCCGTTCCCTCCTGCCGTGGGCCACGGGCTGCGAACTCCTGCCCGAAGGCGCGGCCCCGGTGCCGATGAAGCGTCTGCATGCCAGCGGCGTCTTCGAGCTCGAGCTCCCGGGCGAGGCGCTTTTCCGGTATCGCTTCCGCGCGACCTATCCCGACGGCGTCCGCCGCGAGTTCGACGATCCCTATCGGTTCCTCCCCACGCTCTCGGAGGACGACCTCTTCCTCCTCGGCAAAGGAGACGACCATCGGGCGCACCACAAACTGGGCGCCCATGTGCGCACGCTCGACGGCGTCGCCGGGGTGAGTTTCGCCGTCTGGGCGCCCTCCGCCCGCCGTGTCTCGGTCGTCGGGGACCATAATCTCTGGCATGGTCGCGCGCATCCGATGCGCAACCTCGGCGCCTCCGGCATCTGGGAGATCTTCGTGCCCGGGCTCGCGGCCGGCGCGCGCTATAAGTTCGAGATCGTCGGCCCCCTTGATCCGACGCCCTTCCTGAAGACGTATCATTACGGGCTCAACTTCGAGCCCTCGCCGAATCACGC
>JBDLWC010000107.1:0-4396 GCA_039804485.1 Verrucomicrobiota bacterium | reverse complement strand
CAGGGCCTGCTGGTCGGCGTCGACCACTACACCGCCTGCAAGAACTACGTGAAGGCCGCCACCAAGGGCATCGTCAAGGTCGCCTCCAAGATCGGCATCTCGACCATCCAGAGCTACCTCGGCGCCCAGATCTTCGAGTGCGTTGGCCTCCAGCAGAAGGTCGTCGACAAGTACTTCACCGGCACGGCCACCCGCATCGAAGGCGCCGACGTCGCCGCGATCGCCGAGGAGACCCTCGCCCGCCATCGCAACGCCTTCCCCGAGCGCGTCGACACCCCCGCCACCCTCGAGGTCGGCGGCGACTACCAGTGGCGCAACGAAGGCGAAGGCCACCTCTTCAGCCCGCAGGTCATCCACTCGCTGCAGAAGGCCGTCCGCACCAGCAATTACGACACCTTCAAGGTCTACACCGGCCTGGTGAACGACCAGATGAAGCAGATCTTCACGCTGCGCGGCCTCCTGCAGTTCAAGGCCCGTACCGCGATCGACATCAACGAGGTCGAATCCGTCGAGAGCATCCTCAAGCGCTTCAAGACGGGCGCGATGAGCTACGGCTCGATCTCCTCCGAGGCCCATGAGGCCCTGGCGATCGCGATGAACCGCGTCGGCGGCAAGTCGAACACCGGCGAAGGCGGCGAAGACCCCGCGCGCTTCACCTGGACCAACGAACAGGGCGACTCCAAGAACTCCGCCATCAAGCAGGTCGCCTCGGGCCGCTTCGGCGTCACGAGCCGCTACCTGACCAACGCCAAGGAGATCCAGATCAAGATGGCCCAAGGCGCGAAGCCCGGCGAAGGCGGCCAGCTCCCCGGCGGCAAGGTCTATCCTCCGATCGCCAAGGTCCGTCACTCCACCCCGGGCGTGGGCCTCATCTCCCCGCCCCCGCACCACGACATCTACTCGATCGAGGACCTCTCGGAACTCATCCATGACCTGAAGAACGCCAACCGTGCCGCGCGCGTCTGCGTGAAGCTCGTCTCGGAGGTCGGCGTCGGCACCATCGCCACCGGCGTGGCCAAGGCGCACGCGGACGTCGTCCTGATCTCGGGCTTCGACGGCGGCACGGGCGCCTCGCCCCAGACCTCCATCAAGCACGCCGGCCTGCCGTGGGAACTCGGCCTCGCCGAGACGCACCAGACCCTCGTCCTCAACAACCTCCGCTCCCGCATCGTCGTCGAGACCGACGGCCAGCTGAAGACCGGCCGTGACGTCGTCGTCGCCGCCCTCCTCGGCGCCGAAGAGTTCGGCTTCGCCACGGCCCCGCTGGTGACCCTCGGCTGCATCATGATGCGCGTGTGCCACCTCAACACCTGCCCGGTCGGCGTCGCCACCCAGGACCCCGAGCTCCGCAAGAACTTCACCGGCCGCCCGGAAGACACCGTGAACTTCATGCGCTTCATCGCGCAGGAAGTCCGCGAGATCATGGCCCAGCTCGGCTTCCGCAGCCTCAACGAGATGGTCGGCCGCACCGACGTCCTCGAGGCCCGCCACGCCGTCGACCACTGGAAGGCCAAGGGCATCGACCTCTCCAAGCTCCTGTACTCGCCGAAGGCCGGCCCCGAAGTGGGTCGCTTCTGCACCGAGAAGCAGGACCACGGCCTCGAGAAGGGCCTCGACCTCTCCGTCCTCCTGGCGAAGTGCCAGCCGGCCATCGAGAAAGGCGAGCCGGTCCGCTACGAAGGCGAGATCAAGAACATCCACCGCGTGGTCGGCACGATCCTCGGCAACGAGATCACCAAGCGCCATCCCGACGGCCTGCCGGAAGGCACCATCCGCCTGAAGTTCAAGGGCAGCGCGGGCCAGTCCCTCGGCGCCTTCGTGCCCCCGGGCGTGACCATCGAGATCGAAGGCGACGCCAACGACTACGTCGGCAAGGGCCTCAGCGGCGGACGCATCATCGTCTACCCTGACGCCAAGGCGACCTTCCCCGCCGAAGATAACATCATCCTCGGCAACGTCGCCCTCTACGGCGCGACCTCCGGCGAGGCCTTCTTCCGCGGCATGGCCGGCGAACGCTTCTGCGTGCGCAACTCCGGCGTCACCACCGTCGTCGAAGGCGTGGGTGACCACGGCTGCGAATACATGACCGGCGGTCGCGTCGTCATCCTCGGCGCCACGGGCCGCAACTTCGCCGCCGGCATGAGCGGCGGCGTGGCCTACGTCCTCGACGAGAAGGGCGACTTCGCCACCCGCTGCAACAAGCAGATGGTCGGCCTCGAGAAGCCGGACGCCAACGATGCGGCCGAACTCCGCGGCCTCGTCGAGCGCCACGCCGAGCTCACGGGCAGCCAGAAGGCGAAGAAGCTCCTCGCCAACTGGGACGCCTCCCTCGCCAAGTTCGTCAAGGTGATGCCGAAGGACTACAAGCGCGTCCTCCAGGCCATCGCGACGGCCCAGGCCAAGGGCCTCAGCGGCGACGCCGCCCTCAACGAAGCCTTCGAGATCAACTCGCGCGACCTCGCCCGGGTCGGCGGCGGCTGATCATCCACCACGTCCACACCAAGCACCTTCTGCACCATGGGAAAACCTACCGGATTTGTCGAATACCAGCGCGAACTCCCGCCTGACCGCGATGCCCTCACCCGCATCGGCGACTGGAAGGAGATCCACCACCATCACTCCGACGAGAAGCTCCAGAAACAGGGCGCCCGCTGCATGGACTGCGGCGTGCCGTTCTGCCACACGGGCAAGCTCATCAGCGGGATGGCCAGCGGCTGCCCGATCAACAACCTGATCCCCGAGTGGAACGACCTCGTCTACAAGGGCCTCTGGCGCGAAGCGCTGGAACGCCTCCACAAGACCAACAACTTCCCGGAATTCACCGGCCGCGTCTGCCCCGCCCCGTGCGAAGGCTCCTGCGTGCTCGGCATGAACAAGCCGGCCGTCACGATCAAGAACATCGAAGTCTCGATCGTCGACAAGGGTTGGGAGAACGGCTGGGTCATCCCCCGCGCCCCCACGAAGCGCACCGGCAAGAAGGTCGCCGTCATCGGCTCGGGTCCCGCCGGCCTCTCCGCCGCCGCGCAGCTCAACTACGCCGGCCATAACGTCACCGTCTTCGAACGCTCCGACCGTCCGGGCGGCCTGCTGATGTACGGCATCCCGAACATGAAGCTCGATAAGAAGGACGTCGTGCTGCGCCGCATCGCCCTCCTCGAAGCCGAAGGCGTGACCTTCAAGTGCGGCGTCAACGTCGGCGTCGACGTCTCGCCCGAGCAGCTCCGCAAGGACTTCGACGCGGTCATCCTCACCGTCGGCGCCACCAAGGGCCGCGACCTCCCCCTCCCCGGCCGCGACGCCAAGGGCATCCATCTCGCGATGGAGTTCCTTCACGCGAACACCAAGAACCTCCTGGACGGCAAGTCCCCCGACGCGACCATCACCGCCAAGGGCAAGGATGTCGTGATCATCGGCGGCGGCGACACCGGCACCGACTGCGTGGGCACCTCGCTCCGCCACGGCTGCAAGTCCGTCGTCCAGCTCGAGATCATGCCGAAGGCTCCGCAGACCCGCGCCAAGGACAATCCCTGGCCGGAATGGCCGAAGACCTACAAGGTCGACTACGGCCAGGAAGAGGCCGCCGCCAAGTACGGCTCCGACCCTCGCGTCTACCTCACCACGGCCACGAAGTTCGTCGCCGACGAGCAGGGCGGCCTCAAGGAGGTCCACACCGTCGAAGTCGAATGGAAGAAGGACGACAAGGGCGTGTTCGGTCCGCAGAAGATCGCCGGCACCGAGAAGGTCCGCCCGGCCCAGCTCGTGCTCCTCGCCATGGGTTTCATGGGTCCGGAACAGCCGCTCCTCGAAGCCTTCGGCGTCGAGCGCGACGCCCGCTCCAACGCGAAGGCCGAGCACGAGAAGTACGTGACCAACGTCCCGGGCGTCTTCGCCGCCGGCGACTGCCGTCGCGGCCAGTCCCTCGTCGTCTGGGCCTTCAACGAAGGCCGTGGCGCCGCCCGCGAGTGCGATAAGTTCCTGATGGGCAAGTCGGAGCTCCCGTAAGCCCCGCCGCCATCGACCGCCGAAGCCCGACTCATCGAGTCGGGCTTCTTGTTGGGCGGACCCGCCGGGCATCTTAGGTTTGCGGAACCCGCCGAGCCGGCCCACCCTGCCCACGTGAGCACGCCGTCCCTCGAAGACCTCCGTTCCGTCGCCCTGGCCACGGCCGTCGCCGCCGGCGACCTGCTCGCGCAGGGCGCGCAGATGAAGGTGAACCTCTCGACCGACGACGACGTGAAGATGCAGGCCGACGTCGATTCGGAGAATCTCGTACGCGAACGCCTCAGGTCCACGGGCCTGCCGGTCATCGGCGAGGAACTCGGCGGAGACCCCGCCCTCTTCGACGGCGCCGGGCTCTATTGGGTGGTCGACCCGCTCGACGGCACCTACAACTACC
>JBDLWC010000106.1:0-5191 GCA_039804485.1 Verrucomicrobiota bacterium | reverse complement strand
GCCTGGAAGCGAGATCCAGACCTTGCGCTCGGCGCCGTTCTTCATCGTCATAAAGCGCAATGAAGAGGCGCCGGCGGCGTCGGTCAGTTCGCCGCGGAGGACTTGTCCCCCCGGGATGGAGCGCGCCCACAAGGTGCCTTTCACCGCAGGCGAGGCGTCGCCGGCGCGAGGCTTATGGATGACTTCGAACCGCAGGCAGAGATCGCCGCTGAGGCGCGCGTTCCGGAAGCCGCCGAGGAAGGTCGCCGCGTCTTCGGGCGACAGCTTGCGGAAATCGGAGGAGGGCACGCGTTGCGCAAGGCAGGCGCACGCAAGGAGACAGCCCACCCAGCGAACGGTCTGGCTGAGCAAGCTGGGGCGCACGGGCCTTACTTGGCGGGCACCGGAGCCGTCGCGTCCTTGGCGGGAGCGGTCGGCGCCGGGGCGGCAGGCGTGGTAGCGGCCGCGGGGACGGGAGCAGGGGTCGCCGGGGCGGTGGCGGCTGCGTCGAGCGCCTTGACGGTCGGCTTTTCGCGGGCCACGAAGCCGAGATACAGGCCGAAACTGAGGATGAAGAGGATGACGGTGAGGGTGGTCGTCATCTTCGAGAGGACGTTGGCCGATTCGCCGCCGAAGACGGTTTCCGCGGCACCGCCGCCAAGGGCGGCTCCCATTCCGGCGTTGGCGCTCGGGCGCTGCATCAGGATCACCAGGACCACGAGGAGGCAGACCAAGAAAAGGGCGACGACAGAGGCGTAGAGGAGGAAGTCCGACATGGGGTCATCCAAGGGGTCGACCGACCATAAAACAACGCCAAAATCAGACCTGGCGGTAACCGCCGGCGGCCACCTGGTAGGTCAGCCAAGCCCCTGAAGGGGGCGGGGTGGTGCCGGTCGCGATCACCTGATGAGATTCCCCGACCTCATCCCAAAAGGCCCTCCGACGGGTGTCATCCAGCTCTCCTAGGACATCGTCGGCCAGGATGACCGGGGGGGTCGGCGCGCGCTCGGTGTCGCGGCGAAGGCGGGCCAGGCAAAGGGCGAGGACCAGAAGGCGTTGCTGGCCTTCCGAGGCATAATCCGCGGCGTCTTGTCCGGCGAACAGCATGGCGAAATCGTCGCGTTGGGGGCCTCGAAGCGTGGTCCCGGTAGCGAGGTCCGCCAGGCGCGTCTTGGCCCAAGCCTCGCTGAGTTGGTCGGCCGGTGTGTCCGGTCGGTAGGCGAGGTCGGCGCCATGGTCAGGAAAGCCGGCCCGGGCGCAGGCCTCGCGGAGGGAAGCGGCGAGTTCGGGGAGCACGCGCGCGCGGGTCGACGTGATGACCTGCGCAGGTCCCAGCATGGCTTTTTCGAAAGCCCGCAATTCCTCGTCGGAGCGCTGAGGGGCCTTCAGGAGGGCGTTCCGGCCTTCCAGCGCGCGGCCATAATCCCGGACGGCGGAGAGGTACTCGGCATCCGTGCCGCCGAGCGCGGCGTCGAGCCATCGGCGTCGGTTAGAAGGGGAGCCGCGGACGAGACGCAGGTCGTCCGAGCAGAAGACGATGGTCGGGAACTGCCCGAGGTGTCGGGCCACCGAGGTCACGGGCGTACCATTGAGCAAAGCGCGGCGCGATCCTTTGGCCAGGCGCAGTTCGAGGGCGGCCTCCTCCGTCGCCGACAGACGCACGTCGATCCGCAGGCGCGCTTCGAGGCAGCCGCTGCGGACAAGGGGCGAGATATCGGTCGTACGAAAAGAGCGGAACGACGACACGAGCGCCGCGGCTTCGAGCAGGTTGGTTTTCCCTTGTCCGTTGTCCCCGAGCAGGAAGACGCGCGGGGCGTCCGTCGCGACATCGGCAAAAGCCAGGTTGCGGAAGTCGGCGGCCCGGATGCGCGTCAGGCGCATGGCTTATTCCGGCAGGAGGATGACCGTCCCGATCTTCGGCAGCGCGTTGATGGAGGTCATCTTGTCGCGGTTGGCGTTGAAGATCGCGGAAATCCTGGCCGCGGAGCCGTCGTTGTAGGCCTTCCGGGCGATGGTGGAAAGCGTGTCACCTTTGACGATGGTATACTGACGATAGCGCTGCGGGGCTCCGCTGTCCGCGACGGCCGCAGCCGGCTTGTCCGGGGCGGTCGCGGTTTTGTTCGGGGGGACGAGGGCTTTCTGGGCGCGGTTGTAATCGGCGAGTTCGCGCTTCAGTTTCTCGTTCTCCGCCTGCAGCGAGCGCAAGCGGGTGTTAAGGTCGGCGCCACCGAGGGCATCCGCCTCCATCGGGCGTCCCGGGAGCTGCTGCATGAACTGTTTCTCCGCGGTCTTGATCATCTGCCGGACGATGTTGGACTGCTCGGAGGTCGGCTTCATCCGGATATACTGGTTGAAGTGATAGATCGCCGGGAGCGGGTCCTGGAGTTCCAGGTACATGCGACCGGCCTCGAGGTGGGATTCCGCGGCGCCTTTGCGGTTGTCGATCACCTTGAGGAATGACTCCAGGGCCTTGCGGGTCTCGCCTTGCTTGTGCAAGGTCTGACCTTGGCGGAATTCGGGGTCGTCGACGTCGAGCGTCCGGGAGTCGGCGCGCGAGCCGTCTTCGCAGCCGACAAGAAGGAGGAAAGAAAGGACGAAAGCAGCGCGGACCATGGTCGCACAATCTTCGTCGGCGTCGACGCCTTCAATCCCAAATCATTCGCCGAGCGCCCGCTCGAGGGCCGAGGGCAGGTCGGGCGTCTCGAAGCGGAAGCCTGCGGCCATGGCTGCGGCCGGCGTCACGCGCAGGTCGCCGAGGACGGTCTCGTCGCCCATCTGGCCGAAGAGCAGGCGGACGGCCCAGGCGGGGGCGGGCAGGAAAGCGGGGCGGCCGAGTACCCGGCCGAGGGCGCGGGCGAAGTCAGCCTGCGGGCAGGGTTCCGGCGCGACAGCGTTGAGGGCCGGCGGGAGAGACGGTTGCTCCAAGCACCAGAGGATGAGCCGGACCAGGTCGCCGAGGCGGATCCAGCTCATCTGTTGCCGACCGCTGCCGATGGGTCCTCCGAGGCCGCAGCGGAAAGCAGGGAGCATCAGCCGAAGGGCTCCGCCCGAAGCCGCCAGGACGACGCCGGTCCGCAGGCAGGTCGTCCGGATGCCGGCCGCACGGGCCGGCTCGACCGCGTTTTCCCAAGCAGCGGAGACTTCGCCCAGGAAACCTTCCGTCGAGAGAGGGGATGATTCCGAGAGCGTGCCGTCGCGCCGGACCCCGTATCGGCCGACGCCGGACATCGAGATGAAGACCTCAGGTCTGGTCCGCAACCCCGCCAAGGCTTCGGCAAGCAGTCGGGTGCCGTCGCGCCGGCTGGCCAGGATGCGTTCCTTCGCGGCGGCGGACCAGCGTTGCGCGATAGGTTCGCCGGCGAGGTGGATCACGGCGAAGGCGCCTTCGAGCCTCTCCCGGTCGATGTGCCCTGAGAGATGGTTCATGCCGCCCGGACCGTCGTGGCGTGAGCGGAACGGGATGACCTCGTAGCCGAGCTCGGTGAGCTGACGGGCGACGGCTTTGCCGACCAGACCCGTGGCTCCAGTCAGGATGATGCGTCGGCGGGAGGACATCTCGACCAATCTGGAAGGAAATCCTAAGGACTCAAGCCGTCGGCTTGTTCACCACGAGGATCCAGGGCTTACCTGGGGTCGGGTAATAGCCGATCTTCTCGACGTGCAGACCGGCGGCGGCATGGGTTTCCGCGAACTTCAGCACGATGTCCGATTCCTCGGGGCCGCCGGGGTGTCCGGTGTAGGCCACGCAGATCAGCCGTCCGCCGGGGCGCAGCGCGTCGAAGGCCGCGTCGAGCGCCGTCTGGGTCGAATCCGGGCGGGTGATGATGTCGGGATTGCCTCCCGGGAGGTAGCCGAGATTGAAGATCGCCACGCCGACTTTGCCTTGCTGGGCGGGCGTCAGCACCGAGGCGAGCTCGGCGTGACTGCGCAGGTGGACCGAGACGCGGTCCAGTAATCCGGCCACCTCGAGGAGGTTGCGGGTCGACGCGATGGCTTCGGGTTGGATGTCGAAGGCGTGGACGTGGCCGGCCGGTCCCACCGCTTGCGCGAGGCAGGCCGTGTCGCGGCCTTTGCCGGCGGTGCCGTCCACGGCGATGTCGCCGGGACGCAGGATCTCGGTCGCGAGTCTCTGGGCGCGTTCGGTGACGCGGACCGGGTTTACGGGAGCCACGGGAATTTCCGGAAGTTCGGAGCGCGTTTCTCGTTCCAAGCGGCGCGACCTTCGTCGCCCTCTTCCGAAAGATAATAGAGCAGGGTGGCGTTGCCGGAAAGTTCCTGGATGCCGGCCTGGCCGTCGAGCTCGGCGTTGAAGGCCGACTTCAGGCAACGGATGGCCAGCGGGCTCTTCGTGAGGATCTCCCGGGCCCACTTCACGCCCTCGGCGTCGAGCTCGGCGTACGGGACGACCGTGTTGACCAGGCCCATCTCAAGGGCCTGCTTCGCGTCATATTGGCGGCAGAGATACCAGATCTCCCGCGCCTTCTTCTGGCCGACGATGCGGGCGAGGTAGGAGGCGCCGAAGCCGCCGTCGAAGCTGCCGACTTTCGGGCCGGTCTGGCCGAAGACCGCGTTGTCGGCCGCGATGGTGAGGTCGCAGATGACGTGCAGCACGTGGCCGCCGCCGATGGCGAAGCCGGCCACCAGCGCGATGACGACCTTGGGCATCGAGCGGATGAGGCGCTGCAGGTCGAGGACGTTGAGGCGAGGCACGCCGTCCTTCCCCATGTAGCCGCCTTTCTTGTCGCCGCGGATCTTCTGGTCGCCGCCGGCGCAGAAGGCGAATTTGCCGTCATGCTGGGGATTGGCCCCGCGCAGGAGCACGACGCCGATGGTCGCGTCGTCCCGGGCGTCGGCGAAGGCCTTGAGGAGTTCGGCCACGGTGTCCGGCGTGAAGGCGTTGCGGCGGTGCGGGCGGTTGATGGTCACGCGCGCGATGCCGTCGGCCTTCTCATAGACGATATCGGCGAACTCGCCGCACTTCTGCCAACGGAGGTCGGGCTGCATGGGGCATAACTTGGAGGCAGGGGGGACGTTTTCAAACGATTAAGCGACGGGACGCTTGAAAATCGCCGGAGGTTGCCGCACTTTTGGCTCCTATGGCCAAACTGACTCCCGAACAGATCACCAAGGTCTCCGCCTGGGTGGCCGAAGGCGCGACGCTTTCGCAGATCCAGGAGCGCCTTTCCTCCCAGCTCGGAGTTGCCATGACTTA
>JBDLWC010000105.1:0-13478 GCA_039804485.1 Verrucomicrobiota bacterium | reverse complement strand
CCACGAAACCCAGGTCATGGCGGCGAGGACGAGGATGAAGTAGAGGGCGAGGAGGCGGCGGGAGAGCATGGGGGTGAGAGTATGGAGTATCGAGTATGGGGGGCTGAAAGGGGGATGGGGTTAGGGTGGGGGTAAGGCGGGGAAAGGCAAATGGGGAGGAATAGAGGACTGAGTCGAGGACTGCGTTGAGGACTGAATCGAGGGCTGAATGGATGATACAAGGTTCGGGTGGCAGGTAGCGGGGTTTATAAACTCAAGGGGAGGCCGGAAACGACGCTGCGGGTATGTCATTACTTCAGGTGAAGGGTGACGTCCATCAGGGCATCGGCCTCTCCGGGGTCGGCCGTTCAGCCTTCAGCGATCGGCTTCCGGTTCCCGCGGCTGGCTCCCGAACGGCCGGAGTCTGAGCTTCCGGCTCCCGTGGCCCTCACCTATCACTTGGAATGCTTTCCCAGCCGCCAACCGCCAACCGCGAGCCGCCAACCGCTAGCCGCTAGCCGCTGACACCTTGCTCACTCAAAACTGAACTCCCCGTCGGTCGTCTCGGCGGGAGGGGTGTCGCCGGCGAGGATGGTGCGGACGAAGAGCTCGCGGTGCTCGGCGCACGGGCCGTGGGCCCGCAGGGCTTCGACATGTTCGGGCGTGCCGTAGCCCTTGTGCGTCGCGAAGCCGTATTGGGGATGACGCGCGTCCATCTCCACCAGCATCCGGTCGCGTTCGACCTTGGCGACGATCGAGGCGAGGGCGATGGCGAGGCTCTTCCCGTCGCCGCCTTTGACCGCTTCGTGCGCCCAGGCGAACGGACGCAACGGCAGGCCGTCGACGAGCACGAGGAACGTGCGCGCGTCCGTGCGGCCGAAAAGCTCGCCCTCCGTCCCCGCGGCGGCGAACAGCGGGGCCATGGGGCCCACGGCGAGCCGGGCGATGCAACGGGCCATCGCGAGCCGGGTCGCGCCCAGGATGTTGTGCGCCGAGATCTCCATGACCGAACCGGCGGCCCAGGCGGTCTTCAGCTTCCCTTCGGCCTCCATCTGCGCGATCGTCGCGCGCAGGTCGGCGCGCTTCTCGGCGGTCAGCTTCTTCGAATCGTTCGCCCCGGAGAGCTTGCGCAGCCACGCCGGCTCTCCGTAGAAGCCCGCGTCGAGCAGGACCGCCGCGGCGATGACCGGGCCGCAGAGCGAGCCCCGCCCGGCTTCGTCGACGCCCGCGATGCCCGGACGATCGGCGCCCTTCCTGCGGTCGAATGACGCCAGCGAGGCCACGGCTTATTCCGCCTTCTTGCGGCGGACGAAGGGTTTGGATTCCGGCGGCTCGAGCCCGCGGACCTCGTAGGCGGTCTTGAAGTGGAGTTTGGCGAAATTGACGAGGATCGCCGGGCCGAGCCGGCCGACGAGTTCGATGCCGGCGTTCTTGGCCTCGGAGCCGGAGCCCTTGGGCAGCCGCACGCCGCCGTCCTGCGACAGGCGGTCGATCTCCCGGACGAAGGCCGCGCGGGCGACGATCGAGGCGGCGGCGACGACGGGATCGGATTCCGCCTTGGTGCGCATGCGGAGGTCGAACTCGACGCCCTTGCGGGCGAGCTCCTTCTGCACGAGGGGTTCCTCGGAGAATTGGTCGAGCAAGCCCCACTTCGGGCGACGCTGGTGCTGCAGTTCGAAATCCTTGAGGGCTTCCTCGCAGGAGGTGGCGTGCATCCAGCCCAGCAGCCGGTTGAGGTTCTTGCCGAAGCGCGAATGCAGCTCGTTGTACTTCGCCATGCGCATGAACGTCGTCTTCACCGCCACGCCGGGCGTGGAGCGGATGACGCGGTCGAGCTCCGCGATCTTCGCGTCGGTCAGCTTCTTGGAGTCCTTGATGCCGAGCTCGATCCATTCGCGGGTCATCTCGCCCGTCGCGATGACGCAGGCGGAGACCACCGGGCCGAAGAGGTCGCCCTTGCCCGATTCGTCGAGGCCGGCGTGTTCCTCGAACCATTCCGGATTATTCTCGGCCTCGTAGCCGAGGACCGCCTGGCCGGTGACGTCAGGCTCGAGGGTGAACTTCACGAAGTCCTCCGTGCCTTTGCCGGAGATGACGCACTTGCCGGACTTATAATGGACGACGTTCAGGTTCTCGCCCTTGAAGGCGAAAGCCGAGTGATCGACGGGGAAGGAGACCCAGCCCTTGGCGACGAGGATCCCGCGGAGCTTCGCGGCCTGGGCCGCGTCGAGCTTCAGCGTGTGCATCGCCGCTTTCTTCGGCTCCTCGTCGGAGTCCTGCTTTGCCTTTCGTGCCATGAGCCACAAGGTCTACCTGAGTCGGCCTCCGAATCCAGCCCCATCCATGCCTGCCGCCAAATCCGCCCGCGACGCCCGCATCCCCATGATGCGCAAGGCTCTGCTGGCCTGGTTCGCCCGGCATCGCCGGCCGATGCCGTGGCGGGAGGAGGTCTCGGCTTACCGCACCGTGGTGTCGGAGCTGATGTGCCAGCAGACCCAGATCGCCACCGCGATCCCCTATTTCGAACGTTGGACCGCCCGGTGGCCCGACTTCGCCGCGCTCGCCCGCGCGGAAGAGGCCGAGGTCCTCGCGCTCTGGGCCGGCCTCGGGTATTACTCGCGCGCCCGCAATCTCCTCGGCCTTGCCCGGCAGGTCGCCGCGCTTCCGGGGACGCCGCGGACCGCCGCCGAGTGGCGGGCCTTCAAGGGCGTCGGGCCTTACACCGCCGCCGCCATCGCCAGCATCGCCTTCGCCGAGCCGGTCGCGGTCGTCGATGGCAACGTCGTGCGCGTCCTGGCCCGCCTCGACGGCGTGCGGACCAGGCTGCGCGACGCTTCCTCGGCCGCCAAGCTGTTCGCGCCCCGGGCCGAGGAACTCGTCGACCCGGAGCAGCCCGGCGATTTCAACCAGGCCATGATGGAGCTCGGCGCGACCGTCTGCCGCAAAGGCGCTCCCGACTGCCCGCGGTGTCCGCTGGCCGGGTGGTGCGACGCCCGCAGGTCCGACGATGCCCGGACCTTGCCGCGTTTCGTCGCCAAGGAACGCCGTGCCGCCGTCGTCGAACGGGCGCTGGTCGCCCGCGCCGGCAAGGTCTTGCTCCGTCGCAATCCGCCCCACGCCAAGCGCCTCGCCGGCATGGCGGAGATCCCGGCGCTGTCGTCGCTCGGCGTCGAAGCCGCGGGCGAGCCCGCGCTCGTGCGCCGGCGGACCATCGGCGCCGTGACCTATGAGGAGAGGCTGCATGCCTTGGAGCCGCAGGCGGCGGAGCTGCGCCGCTGGAAGAAGGACGGCGAGCTCGAGTGGGTCGACACGCGGGCGTTGGCGGAAGCCGCGTTGAGCGGACCGCACCTTCGCTGGCTCGGGGAGTGGCTCAGTCCAGGCGGTCGGACAAAGCGCGGCAGACGGCCTTGAGGGTCGCCACGCGCGCGTGGCGCTTGTCGTCGCCCGAGACCACGACCCAAGGCGCGTGCGGCGTGTCGGTGCGCGCGATCATGTCCTCCGCGGCGCGCAGGTTGTCGTCCCACTTCTTCCGGTTGCGGTAATCCTCCGCCGTCATCTTGTGCCGCTTGTGCGGCGAGTCCTCGCGGGCGCGGAAGCGGCGGAGCTGCTCGTCCTTCGAGAGGTTGATCCAGATCTTCAGGACGATGGCGCCGGCCTCCGCGAGCCGGGCCTCGAAGTCGTTGATCTCGCCGTAGGCGCGCGCCCAGTCGGCGTCCCGGGCGAAGCCTTCGACGCGTTCCACCATCACGCGTCCGAACCAGGAGCGGTCGAAGATGGCGAGCTTGCCCGCGGCGGGCGTCTTGTTCCAGAAACGCCAGAGGTAGTGCCGGGCCTTTTCTTCCGGCGTCGGGGCCGGCGTCGGGTGGACGCGGTAATGCGCGGCGTCGAGCTGTCCGCAGAGCCGGCGGATCGCCCCGCCTTTGCCCGCCGCATCGGGGCCTTCGAGCACCACCACGGTCGGCACGCCTTTCTGGGCGGCGAGCCTCGTGAGCCTTCCCAGGCGGAGCTGCAGCTTCGCCATCTGCTGGCTGTAGCCCTTCTTGTCCAAGGTCGGGTGCGGCGTCGCGCTCTCAAGCAGTCCGCGCGGCCGGCTGCCCGGCTTCTTGGCGATGACCGCGGCGCGTCGGCGCGAAGCTTGGTTGAGCTGAGCGGCGATCGCCAGGCCGGCGTGCAGGTCGCGCAGCTTGGTTTCGGCGCCGCCGATCACGACTTTCCACGGCAGGTTCTTGCCGCTGCCTTGGCCGCGGAGTCCGCGGGCGAGCAGCAGGTTGCTCTTCTTGGCGAGCAGCAGGTCGTCGGCGCCGACCACCCAGCCCTCGGCGTCGGAGTCTTCGGCTTCGCGGAGCCGCTTGCGCAGCGCCTTCTCCGGGGTCTCCAGCCAGACTTTGACCACGGAAGTCCCGTCGGCGGCCAGCGTCTCTTCGAAATTCCGCAAGGACTTGAGCCGGGCCCGCAAGGTTTCGCCGGCGAGGCGCTCGCGCGCGGTCTCGGTCAGGGTGCGCGTGAGCCAGTCGCCGACCACGATCGTGATGCGCCCGCGGGCGGGGACGTCCTGCCAGTAGGGCCACAGGAACGGATGCCCGTCGGGCGCGGTCGCGTCGGGCGCGCAGATGCGCACCGTGCGCGCGTCGAACCATTCCGTCAGCTGGTTGGCGAGCTCCGACGCCGCCAGCCGGTCGTTGCCGCCGAGCACGATGAGCGCGCCGTGCTGCTTCGCGCCCAGGCGGCGTTGGGCGGCGAGGAGCCGGAGGTGGAGGGCGGAGCGGGCTCGCTCCAAGGCGCTGCGGGTGGCCATCGGCGGCGACTATGCAGAAGGCCCCTCCCGATGGGAAGCAGGGACTCCGTGACGTTCCCGTGAAACCCGGCCTCTGGGCCGGCGAAGAGCCCCGCGGGAATTCCCCGGCGGCGGGGGCTTACTCCCCTTCGTCGTCGGCGGGCGGCAGCACGCCTTTGAGGAGGGCGTCGAGCGTCTTCTGGAGCTCTTCGCGCATGCGCCCGGCTTCGGCTTTGTCGACGGCCTTGATCTGGAGCCGGATGGCCTCCTCTTTCTTGCCTTGGAGCCAACGGAGGCGGGCCAGGGTGTCCAGCTTGTCGGAGTGTTCTTCCTTGGTCAGCTTCACCGCCTGCACCGCGCACTTCTCGGCCAGCGCCAGGTTGGGCTTGGCCGCGAAGGCCTTCATCGTCAGCAGGCGCCAGGCGATCTCGTTCATCGCTTCCGCGTCATCGAACTCCTCTTCGGCCGTCTTGGCGAGCTGGGCGTAGAGTTTGGTCGGGTCGCCCCGGCCGAGGGCGATCTGGGCCTCGACGGCCTCGCGCATCTCCTGGCCCTCGGGTTTCGGCAGCACGCCTGCGGCCGGCCCGAGCGCCTTTTCCGCCGCATCCCAGTCGCGTCGGCGCAGGGCCTCGTCGAGCGCTTCGAGCTTCGTCCGGGCGGCCGCCATCTCGGGGTCGTCGGGCGTCGAGGCTACGGCCTTCGTCGGACGGTCGGAAGGAAACTTGTCCGTGAGGGCGGGAGCGGCCGCGAGGGGCGAGCCCGTGAGGATGTCGCCCAGCAGTTCGGCCGTGAGCTGCTGCGGGTGGCCGGTCCAGGCGATCTTGCCGTCGGCGACGACGAACGCGTGCGGGATGCCGTTGACCCCCGCGGCTTCGAGCCAGTCCTTGACGAAGGCCTTGCCGCCGAGCGCGACGCGGTACGACATCTTGTCGCCTTGGGCCTTGAGGAAATCCTTGGCGCGCTGGGCGGACGCCGCGTCACGTTCGGCTTCCCAGACGTTGACGCCCGTGACGACGACGCCCTTCCTGGCCATCTTCCGGTGCAATGCGTCCAGGTGCGGGATCGCCGCGACGCAGGGGCCGCACCAGCTGGCCCAGCATTCGAAGACGTAGACTTCGCCTTTCTTGAAGTCTTTCACCGCCTCGCCTTGGAGCATCGTCTCCGGGCGCGAGGCCGGAGCGGGGCTTCCGGGTTTCAGTTCGCCCGCGGCAAGCGCGGCGGAGACAAGCAGGAGGAGAAGCGCGCGCATGGGGGGTGGCTGGGGCGGGGTCTCGGCGGGAAGCGTAGACGGTTTATTTTTTCGCAGGCGCGGCGGGCGCGGCCGCCTTGGCTTCGGCGATGAAGCCCTTGATCTTCTCGGCGGTCAGGGAGCCGGGGTGGCCGATGTAGGCGATCTTGCCGCCGGCGACGACGAAGCCGCAGGGGATGCCGTTCTGGCCGGCGGCTTCCATCCAGGCCTTGCCCATGGCGCCGTTGGTGTCCTTGGCGACGGTGTAGGCCATCTGCTTGCTGTTCTTGCGGACGTACGCGTCGGCGGTCTCGGCGCCGCGGCTGACATGGATGCTGATCACCTGCACGCCGTCGTCTTTGAGTTTCGCCTGCAGTTCGGCGAGGTGGGGGATGGAGGCCACGCAGGGGCCGCACCACGTCGCCCAGAATTCGATGAGATAGGTCTTCTTCGGGTCGAGCGCGCTCACGCGATCGCCCTTGATCCAGGAGGTCGGCAGCTTGGTCGGAGCCACGTCGCCGACCTTGAGGGAGTCTTCTTTCGGGGCTGCGAAACCGAGGGTGGCCAGAAGCAGGAGGAGCAGGGTAGCGGGCCGCATGGAAGAAGACTTAAGGGGGGCGCGGAGGGGAGGCAAGCGAGGGGTGAGGCCGTGTCACGACAGCGATGACTCAGGCGGAGGGTGGCGGCACCAGGTAGCGGGATCGCGATCCCTGTGTGTTCTGTCTCCAGACAAAATGACCCCGACGGGTGTCGGGGTCTTGGGGGTAGCGGGAGCCGGCTCAGGCCTTGGCGCTATTGAACTTCGCGCGGATGGCCTCGACCACGGCCGGATCGGCCAGGGTGGAGACGTTGCCCAGCTCGCGTCCTTCGGAGATGTCGCGGAGCAGGCGGCGCATGATCTTGCCGGAGCGGGTCTTCGGCAGGTCCGGCACGAAGACGATGCGCTCGGGCCGGGCGAACTTGCCGATCTTCGCGTCGACCATGCCGTTGAGTTTCTTGGCCAGTCCGGCCTCGTCGACCGTCTTGGCCGCGGCGGACTTCAGGATCACGAAGGCCATGAGACCTTGGCCCTTGAGGTCGTGCTTCACGCCGATGACGGCGGATTCGGCGACCGCCGCGTCCTCGATGAAGATCGCTTCCAGCTCGGCCGTGCCGATGCGGTGGCCGGAGACGTTGACCACGTCGTCGACGCGTCCGGTGATCCAGAGGTAGCCGTCCTTGTCGCGGATGGCGCCGTCGCCCGGGAAGTAGTACTGCCCGTTCCAGCGGCTCCAGTACGTCTCGACGTAGCGCTTCTCGTCGCCGAAGATCCCCTGCGTGATGCCCGGCCAGGGCTTGCGGATGGCGAGGATGCCGTGGTCGGTCTCCTGGCCGTTCTCGTCGAGCACGGCGGCGTCGACGCCGAAGAAGGGCAGGGTCGCCGAGCCGGGCTTCGTCGGGGTGCAGCCGGGCATCGGCGTGATCATGTGTCCGCCCGTCTCCGTCTGCCACCAGGTGTCGACGATGGGGCAGCGTTCGGCGCCGATGTTGCGGTGATACCACAGCCAGGCCTCGGGATTGATGGGTTCGCCGACCGAGCCGAGGAGGCGCAGCGAGGACAGGTCATGCTTCTTCACCCATTCGTCGCCCCACTTCATGAACGCGCGGATGGCGGTCGGGGCCGTGTAGAAGACGGTGACCTTGTGGTCCTGGATGATCTTCCAGAAGCGTCCGTAATCCGGCGCGTCGGGCGCGCCTTCATACATCAGGACCGAGGCGCCGTTCAGCAACGGACCGTAGACCACGTAGGTGTGGCCGGTGACCCAGCCCACGTCGGCCGTGCACCAGAAGAGGTCGTCGGCGCGGAGGTCGAAGACGTACTTGTTGGTCGAGTAGGCGTGGACCATGTATCCGCCCACGCCATGCATGATGCCCTTGGGCTTGCCGGTGGAGCCTGAAGTGTAGAGCAGGAAGAGCATCTCGTTGGCCTCCTGATGGACCGCCTCGCACTGGTCGGTGACCTGGGCCGCGGCCTCGTGATACCAGACGTCGCGTCCGGCGCGCATCGCGCAGCCCGCGTCGGGCCGGCCGGGATGCCGCTGCAGCACGAGCACCTTGGCGCACGTCGGGCATTCCTGGACGGCCTCGTCGACGGTCTGCTTCAGGGGCAGGAACTTGCCGCGGCGATAGCCCCCGTCCATGGTGATGACCGCCTTGGATTTGGCGTCGTTGACGCGGTCGCGGATGGATTCGGCCGAGAAGCCGCCGAACACGACGGAGTGGACGATGCCGAGGCGGGCGCAGGCCAGCACGGCCATCGCCAGCTCCGGGACCATCGGCATGTAGATCGCGACGGTGTCGCCGCGCCGGAGCCCCAGGCTTTTGAGCACGTTGGCGAAGCGGCTGACTTCGGCGAGCAGCTGGCGGTAGGTGATGCGGCGGACCTCGACGGCCTGGCCGTCGACCGTCGGCTCGCCTTCGTAGACGATGGCGACCTTGTCGCCGAGGCCCTTGGCGACCTGGGCGTCGAGGCAGTTGTAGGCGACGTTGGTCTGGCCGTCGACGAACCAGCGGAAGAAGGGCTTCTTGGATTCGTCGACCACCTTCGTCCACGGCTTGAACCAGCTCAGCTCCCTGGCCTCGTCGGCCCAGAAGCCGTCCGGGTCCTGCAGGGAACGCCGATACAGGGCCTGGTAGCCATCCATCCCTTTGACGCGGGCCTGGGCGACGAACGCCGCGCTGGGCGGGAAGACCTGCTCGTCGGCGCCGAAGCCGGCGGCGCCGGCTTTCTTGACGTCGTTGATCTCGTCCTGGGCGTCGAAGGAGCCGGTCGCGTCGGTCATGTTATTTGCGCTTGGAGCGAAGGATGAGGTAGATGGCGAAGGCGACCAGCACGGCGAGCGTCAGGACCAGCCAGGGCGAGTCGGTGATGTCGGGCTGGAGGCCGGTGAATTCTGCGAAAAGGCTCATGGGAGAGTGGTCCGGACAGGAAACCCCGGCGACCGGCCGAGGGCAATCAAAACGCGGGGGATACCGACTCTCTTATACCCTCCCCGGAGACTAAAGTTCCGCGATCAGTTCGGCGAACCCGTCGACCACGCGGAAGCCGAGCGGGTCTAGCCTCGAACGATGCTGGTGCCCGTGCGCGGTCAGCACGCAGTCCACGCCCATCGCGGCGGCGGATTCGGCGTCGTGGGCGGTGTCGCCGACGAGCAGCACGTCGTCGGGCGACACGTCGAGGTCGGCGAGATGGCGGCGGGCGCGGTCTGCCTTGCTGCCGGCGTGGATATCGTCGCCGCCGCAGGCTTTGCGAAAGCGCCGGTCCAGGCCGTAATGGGCCAGCGTCGACCCGAGCAGCCGGCGCTCATAGGCCGACAGCACGGAGTGGGTCAGGCCCCTTTCGGCGAGGCGGTCGAGCAACGTCTCGGCATGAGGGTGGAGCCGGCACTCGGTCTTGCGGGCCTCGTAGGCCGCCATGAAGCGCACGGACATCGCGCGGAACGAAGCCTCGTCCGGCGTGAAGCCGATGGCCTGATAGACCTTGATCACCGGGAACTGGAAGATCTCCCGGTAGCGCACCGGGTCGACGGGCGGGCGGCCGTCCTCGCGGAGCAGCCGGTTGAGCGAGGCGCAGCAAAGCCAGGTGTCGTCGAGCAGCGTGCCGTTCCAATCCCAGACCACGTGGCGATACTCGGCGAGCCGCTTACGCATGGGCGGGCACCAGGCCGAAGGCTTCGACGTCGACCCCGGCCGAGCAGTGCGCGTGGTCGGGGGCGCGGCCCGTGATCGGGAAGCCGTTCCACTCCACCGGCTGCTCGCTCCAGCTGGTCAGCTGGGCGAGGCTCAGCTGATAGGGCGCGTGGTGGACCTGGCCGCGGAGCAGGCGGCCGCCCCGGACGGAGAAGAAGTTGTAACGCTCGGCGAGATGGAACAGCCGCGTGCCGGGTTCGGCCGGCGCCGCCGGCGTCAGCGCTTTCCAGACATAGCGCGCCGAGTGCGCGAAACCGTCCCGCTGGCAGTCCATCGTCCAACGGTCGCCGAAGGGGCGATGCGTCAGGCGGGCGTGGCGATAGGGCAGGCCGAAGAAAGCCCGGGCGATGCGGACGGCGGGCCAGCGGTCGCAGTCGAGCGATTCGAACCATACGCCCGGCTCGCCGGCGGCGTCGCGGACGTAGAAGCGCACGTTCAGTTCGTTGAAGCACGACAGCCAAGGCAGCGCGGGCAGTCCGGTCGGGCGGACCGCGTTCATCTTGAAGCCCACGATGCCGAGATAGGCCTCGCCCTCGAACAGGTCGACCGTCAGCCCCGGAGGCAGGCGTCGCTGGACCTCCGCGGCGTCGACGCGCCAATGGAAGAAGAACAGGTCTTCCCAGCGCTGACGCATCACCGGGCGCCGGTCAGGGCGCTGGCGGGCTGCGAGGAGGCGTTGGGCGGCGAGGTCCACGCCGCACCCTCGCCCTTTTGAGGTCGGCGGTCAAGCGGACCTCCGCGTTTCGTGTCGCTTCGGCGTCCCGGCCGTCGGGCGGCGGGCTTTTCGCTTGGAGCGGAAGCCCGCTCGGCTTACCTCTGGGACATGCTTCCGGAAGCCCGCCAGAAAGAGCTGAAGGCCTTCGCCGAATCCCTCGCGGACATCGCCCGGGAAGTCCTGCGCGCCGCGCACGCCCGCGTGGAGACCGAGGTGGAGATCAAGGAGGACGGTACGCCGGTGACGGTCGCCGACAAGGAAGCCGAGCGCCGCATGCGCGCGGCGATCCGCGCCGCCTACCCCGATCACGGCATCCTGGGCGAGGAGTTCGGCGCGGAGAACGTCGACGCGGAGTTCTGCTGGGTGCTCGACCCGATCGACGGCACCAAGTCGTTCCTGTCGCGCGTGCCGCTCTATGTCACCTTGATCGGCCTGCGCCATGAGGGCGCGCCGGCGCTGGGCCTGATCGACCAGCCGATCCTCGGCGAACGCATCCTCGGCGACAACCGCGCCTGCGAGCTCAACGGCCGGCCCGTGCGCGTGGCCGAAGTCCCGCTGCGCGACGCGGTGGTCGTCTCGACCGACCTCGACAACATCCGCCGGCTGCATCGCGACGTCCGGTGGCCGCGCCTCGCCGACAGCGTCAGCCATGTGCGCACCTGGGGCGACGGCTATGGTCACCTCCTGGTCGCGGCCGGCCGCGCCCACGTCGTCGCCGATCCGGTGATGAACCCGTGGGACCTCGTGCCCGTCCTGCCCGTGCTTCGTGGCGCGGGCGCCACCGTCACGTCCTGGGACGGCGGCGATCCCCTCAAGGCCGGCAACGTGATCGCGGCCGCGCCGCGGTTGCATGCGGAGGTTCTCCGGACCTTGCGCGACTGAGCCGGTCATGGCCGCGCCGTCCCGAACGACCCGTCGCGCGTTCCTGGCGACCTTGGCGGTCGGCGGCGTCGGCCTGACCGCCGCCGCCTACGCGCGTTATGCCGAGCCGGATTGGTTCGATGTGGCGGAGGTCCGGCTCGACCCCGCCGGATTCCCCGCGCCGAGCGGCCTGCGCATCCTGCATCTTTCCGACCTGCACCTCGGTCCTCATGTCCCGTTGGCGCACATCGAGCGGGCCATCGAGCTCGGGTTGGCGCTGAAGCCCGATCTCGTCGCCCTCACCGGAGATTATGTCACCGGTCGGCTGCGCGCCGCCGAGGCTTATGCCGCCGTGCTCCGCCGGCTCGCCGACGCGGCTCCGACGTTCGCCTGCCTGGGCAATCATGACGCGATCGTGGCGACGAGCCCCGTCGGGGAGATCGCCCGGACCGCGGCCGTGGTGAATCTCCTGCGGGACGCGCGGATCGAAGTCCTGCTGAATCAGACGCGCGAGGTCGCCGTGCGCGGCGGCCGACTCCGGATCTCCGGGCTCGGCGACCTCTGGACCGGCCAGAATCATCCTGCCCGCTGCCTCTCGCCCGTCCTTGGGCCGGGCCGGGAGCCGTTGGCGCACCTGCTGTTGAACCATAATCCCGACGCGCGCGTCGCGGCGATGGCTTATCATTGGGACCTCATGCTCTGCGGCCATACGCATGGCGGGCAGGTCGGCCTGCCCGGGGTCGCCGAGTGGTTGGCGCCGGTGCGCGACACCTCGCACATCGAAGGGCTGAAGGAGCGGGCCGGCCGGCTCGTCCACATCTCCCGCGGGGTGGGCAATCTGTACGGCGTCCGCTTCCTGTGCCGCCCGCAGGTCAGCCTGCTCGTCGTCGGCTGACCGGGCCTTCGAGCCGCACCTTCAACGAGCGTCCGTGGGCGTCGAGACGTTCCATGTCCGCGAAAGCCGCGACCACGTCCGCCGCCTTGCGCAGCGAGGCCTCGTCGTATTGCACCAGGCTGGTGCGGCGGAGGAAGTCGGCGACGCGCAGCCCGCTGAAGAATCGACCCGTCCCGCCGGTCGGCAGGGTGTGGCTCGGGCCGGCCGTGAAGTCTCCCAGCACCGTGGGCGTGTGGCCGCCGATGAGGATCGCCCCCGCGGTGGTGATGCGGGCGGACAGCTTGCCGAGCTTGGCCTTGGCGACCATGAGCTCGAGGTGTTCGGGGGCGACCAGGTTGGCGACCTCGGCCGCCTCCTCGATGCGCCCGACGAGCACGACGCAGACTTTGCCGTCGAGCGCGCGGCGGATCTTCTCGCCGTGGGTCAGCGTGGCCGACTGCGCCCGGGCCGCTGCCAGGGCTTTCTCGGCGAGCGCTGAGGATTCGGTCACCAGATAGAGCTTCTCCTTGCCGCTGCCGTGTTCGGCCTGGGCGCAGAGGTCCGCGGCCACCCACTCGGGGTCGGCGGTGCGGTCGGCGATGACCATGACTTCGCTCGGTCCGGGAAGGAGGTCGACGCCGACCAGGCCGAAGACCTGGCGCTTCGCCTCCGTCACGAAGGCGTTGCCGGGTCCGAAGATCTTGTCGACCGGAGCGATCGTGCCGGTGCCAAGGGCCATCGCGGCGACGGCTTGCGCGCCGCCGACCGCGTAGACCTCGCGCACGCCGCAGAGATAGAGGGCGGCGAGGATGTCCGGATTGATCTTCCCGTCCGGTCCCGGCGGGGTGCAGGCGCAGATCTCGGGCACGCCCGCGACCTTGGCGGGGAGCGCGGTCATCAGCACCGTGGAGACGAGCGGGACCTGGCCGCCCGGGATGTAGAGGCCGCAGCGGCGGATGGCGTGGTGGCGTTCGCCGACCGTCGCGCCGTGGGGGTTCTTGGCGGTCCAGCCCTTGGGCAGCGTGCGGGCGTGGAAGGCCAGCACGCACTTGGACGCTTCGGCGAAGGCCTTGCGCTTGGCGGGCTCGAACCTGGCCGCGGCCTGCTCGAGCTCCTTGAGAGGAATGCGAAGCTGGCGGACCGACAGCTTCGCGCGGTCGAAGCGCGCGGTGTATTCCAGCACGGCGCGGTCGCCGCGCGCCTTCACGTCGGCGATGATGGCGGCGACGGCCGCGCGGACGTCGGGCGCGGCTTCGCCGGAGCCCACGAAGGCGCGGAGTTTGCGGAGGAAGTCGGGGCTGCTGGCGCGAAGCGGGGT
>JBDLWC010000104.1:0-6103 GCA_039804485.1 Verrucomicrobiota bacterium | reverse complement strand
CCCGCGGGCAAGCGGGAAGCAGGCCTGATTAGTCCGTTGACTCCCCTGCCCTGCTAAATCGTCATAGTCCCATGGAATCAGGCTCTGAAGACCACACCCGCCTCACCGGCGCCGAACGCGGCAAACTGCGGAGCCTCGCCCAGACGCTCGACCCCAAGGTCTTCGTCGGCAAGGCCGGGGTCAACGCGGGCATCGCGAAGCTGCTCGAAGAGGCCTTCCGCAACGCCGACCTCGTCAAGGTCCGCTTCACCGCCGAGCGCGCCGAGATGGACAAGCAAGCCCTGGAACTGGCCCAGCTGACCGAGAGCGAAGTGATCGGCAGCGTCGGCCGCACGGCCACGTTCTTCAAGCTGGGAGCGGACATCGAGTGAGCCATGGACGCCTCGCTGTTTCAGTCACGGCATGAGGCGTTGATCCAGCAGGCGGAGGCTTCGCTCCGCCGCCTGACCCCGGCCGCCACGGCCCGGCCCGCGCGGCTCCATGCCGCGATGCGCCATTCGCTCGAAGCCGGCGGCAAGCGGCTCCGGCCCGTGCTCTGCCTCGCCGCCGCCGCCGCCTTCGATCCGCGGGCCGACGCGACGCATGCCGCGACGGCCCTCGAGTGCGTCCACACTTACTCGCTCATCCACGACGACCTGCCGTGCATGGACGACGCCGACCTCCGCCGGGGCCGCCCCTCGTGCCATAAGGCTTTCGACGAGGCCACCGCCCTGCTCGCCGGCGACGCCCTTCAGCCGCTCGCCTTCGAGCTGCTGGCCGTCGGGTACGCGCCGAACCCCGCGCTCGCCACCGCGCTCGTCCGGGAACTCGCCGTCACGGCCGGGTCCACGCTGCTCGTCGGCGGCCAGACGGAAGACATGGGCGGGCTCGCCGCGGGCGCGACCGACGATCGCCTGGAATTCATCCTGGCGGGCAAGACCGCGGCGATGCTCAGCGCCTCGCTGGCCATGGGCGCCCTGATCGGCGGGGCTTCGGCGGCCGACGTCGAACGCTACCGGCAGGCGGGCCGCGCGGCGGGCATCGCCTTCCAGCTCGTCGACGACCTGCTCGACCTGACGGCCGACGCCGCGCAGCTCGGCAAGCCCGTCGGCGCGGACGCGCAGAACGGCAAATTCACCTTCACGGGCATGCACGGCATCGAAGCGACGAAGCAGCGTATCGCCGCGTTGACGGACGAGGCGATCGCGCATCTCCGGGCGGCCCGCGGCGACGGCGAGTTCCTGATCGAACTGGTCCGGCGGATGTCCGCGCGACGCAGCTGATCAGTCGTCGAGCCGACGGCCGCCCGAGGGCAGCTGGTCGGGAAGGAATCCGTAATACGTGCCGACCCACAGCCGCCAGGCCAGCGCATGGATGAGCGGCGGGACCACGAAGATCGCGGCGATCGCCAGACGGACGGCCACGGTCGCGCTCACCCAGCCGAGACGATAGGCCAGCAGCACCAGCGGAAGCACGCCGAAGGCGGTCAGCCCGTAGTTCCACACGATGGCCCCGAGGAAGAAGCCCTCCTTGCGGCGCAGCGTCATGCCGCAGCCCGCGCAATGCGTCGGGGTATCCCACATCCGGGCGAAACGGCCCGTCCGGTCGTCGGCGCCGCGGATGGCCCCGCCGCAGTCCGGACAGCGGCCGCGCGCCGACCGCCAGAAGATGTCCGCCCGGAATTGCATCCCCGCAGGCTATCCGGCGGGCCGCCGCTGGCAAGCCAAGCAAAAGGCCGGCTCCCTCGCGGAAGCCGGCCTGTGCGGACGAAGGCGACGCGCGCTTATTCGGCGGCCGTCTCACCCACCTGGAAGCGGGTGAAGCGGACGATCGACACTTCCTCGCCGACCTTGCTCTTCGCGGCGGCGATCAGGTCCTGGATCTTCTGTTCGGGATCCCGGAAATAAGCCTGCTCGAGCAGACAGGAGTCGGCGAAGAACTTGTCGACGCGACCGGAGACGATCTTCTCCATGTTGGCGAGCTGGCCCTTCTTGCGGCCTTCGGCGGCCACGACCTGCTTCTCGCCGACGGCGATACGCTTCTCGAGTTCGGCGATGGCTTCGGCGTCGTTGGCGGCCTTCTGCTCGACGAGCTGGCCCTTGTAGTCTTCCACGATGCGCTTGGCTTCGTCGATGGCCTTGTCGGCCTCCGACTTGGTGAACTCGGAGGCGATCTCGCGCTCCTTGGCGACGACGTCGGCGGAGACTTCGTCGCGGCGCACGAAACGGGCGTTGTTGGCGACGACCTGCATCGCGAGCTGGCGGGCCAGTTCGGCGACTTCGGGATTGGCGGCGGCGGCCTGGGTCTTGAGACCCAGCTCGAGGAGGACGGCGATCTTGGCGCCGGTGTGGATGTAAGCCGAGACGCGGCCCACGCCGGTGGCCTCGAACTTCAGGACGCGGGAGACCTTGAGGTTCTCGCCGATCTTGAGCACCTGGTCGTTCAGGTAGTCGTTCACCTTGCGGGACTTGTCCGCGTGGTAAGGCTGCTCGAGCAGCCCGTCGACGCCGTTGGCGGCGGCCTGGCCCACGAGTTCCTTGGCGAGGGCGATGAAGGCCTCGTTCTTGGCGACGAAGTCGGTCTCGCAGTTCAGCTCGAGGAGAGCGGCCGAGCGACCGTCGGCCGACACCTGGACGGCGAGGATGCCCTCGCTGGCCTTGCGGTCGGCTTTCTTGTTGCGGGTGGCGACTCCCTTGATGCGGAGGATCTCGACGGCCTTCTCCATGTCGCCGTTGGCTTCCACGAGAGCCTTCTTGCAATCCATGAGACCGGCGCCGGTACGCTGGCGCAGATCGTTGACCGTCTGGGCGGTGATGGCGGACATGGCTCGGTTACTTGGACTTGCGAGGGCTGGGGCGCTTGGCCGGAGCGGCGCCTTCGACGGACTCGGCGCCTTCGTTGGCCTTGAGAAGCTCTTCGGAGATCTGGACCTGAGGCTGGACGGACTCGCCGGCGTCCTGACGGGCGACGGGGGTCACGGTCTTGCGATCCTGCGAGACGGCCTTGCGGCGGGAGAGACCGTTCTGGACGGCCTGCGTGAGGACTTCGACGACCAGGCGGATGGACTTGGCGGCGTCATCGTTGCCCGGGATCGGGAACTTGAGGAGGGTCGGGTCGGAATTGGAATCGCAGAGGCCGACGACCGGGATGCCGAGACGGACGGCTTCGTTGACGGCGATCTCTTCGAGCTTGGTGTCGACGACGATCATCACAGCAGGCAGGTCGCGGTATTCGAGGAGGCCTTCGAAGTTACGGGCCATGCGGGACATCTCGCGCTTCACGGCGGCGGCTTCCTTCTTGTGCATCTTGGCGAGGGAACCGTCCTGCTCCATGCGGAGGTAGGTGCGGTACTTGTCGAGCGAGCGCTTGATGGTGGCGAAGTTGGTCAGCGTGCCGCCGAGCCAGCGATTGACGGCGAAAGGCATGCCGGTGGACTTGGCGGCTTGACGGACGACTTCCTGGGCCTGGGGCTTGGTCGCGACGAAGAGCACTTCCTTGCCCTTGGACGCGGCGTCCTCGACGAAGGCGACGGCGGCGGCGAGGCACGCGTGCGTCTTCTCAAGGTCGATGATCGAGACACCGTTGCGGTGGTCGAAGATGTAGGGACGGCTGCGGGGATTCCGGCGACGGGTCTGGTGTCCGAAGTGGACGCCGGCATCGAGGAGGTCTTTGACTGTGATGTTCATGGTGTTTTTTGGCTCCGTATCCCTTTTCCTGCCGAAGGAGGGGACATTGGATCTAGGTATACTGACGGGTTTTGGTTTGGATGTCCGAGGCGATCGGCGGTCGCTTCAAACGGTGGAAAGTGGGTTCAAACAGCCCCGGCCATCTGGTGCAAGCGGGAAAATCAGCCCAAAGAGGCTCATTTGGAACTGACAGTCCTTGCCCGCCTCCGCAGGTTCAGCCCATCGCGATGACTTGGGCCTACCGGATCTTCTTCCCCCTGCTGCTCATCCCAGCCCTACCCTATTATTTCTGGCGGATGCTCCGCCGCGGTGGTTACGGCGCGGGATTCAGTCAAAGATTCGGGTTTTTCCCTGAAATCGGGGAGAAAACGTCCGGGAAACGACGTTTTTGGATCCAAGCGGTCTCCGTCGGTGAAATCGAGGCCATCGGTCCTTTGCTTCGGCAGCTGCACGCTGGGGGCGAAGCCGAAATCATCCTCACGACCACGACCAGCACCGGTTACCGGCTGGCCCAAGAGCGCTACGGCGACATCGCCCGCCGCATCGGCATCTTCCCTGCCGACCTCTGGCCCTGCAGCGCCCTGGCCTGGCGGCGCATCCGGCCCGACGTGGTCGTGCTCGTCGAAGGCGAGCTGTGGCCGGAACACCTCGCCCAAGCGCGCGCCCGGGGCGTGCCGGCCTTCCTGATCAACGGACGGCTGTCCGACCGCTCCTTCGCCCGCCATCAGCGCTTCCCCCGCTTCTCGGCCCACGTGCTCGGACATTTCAAGGCCATCGCCGCGGGCAGCGAGGAAGACGTGCGACGCTATCGCGTGCTCGGCTTCGACGCGCGGCTGACCGGCAACATCAAGTTCGACGTCGCCGGCGACGCGCCGATGGACGCCTCAGAACGAGCCCGGCTCCGGGCCGAGCTCGGCTTCGGGACGGACCCGCGCACGGTCGTGCTGCTCGGTTCATCCACGTGGAAAGGCGAAGAGACGCTCTTGCTGAAAGTGATTCGCGACCTGCGCGCCGCCGGTCACGACGTGCGGCTCCTCCTCGTGCCGCGTCACTCGGAGCGACGCGCTGAACTCGCCGCCGAGACCAGCGCCAGCGGCCTGGCCTGGCATCAACGCTCGAGCGGCGGCCCCCTCGCCCCCGAAGGCACCGTCGTCCATCTGGCGGACACCACCGGAGAGCTCCGCCGCCTCACGCGGGCCGCCGACCTCGCCTTCTGCGGCAAGAGCCTCGCCCCGCACGACGGCGGCCAGACGCCCATCGAAGCGGCCGCCGCGGGCGTCGCCCTCGCCTACGGGCCGCGCATGACGAACTTCCGGGACATCTGCCGCGGATTGGAACAAGCGAAAGCGGCCGTCCGCGCCGCCGACGCCGCCGAGCTTGCCGCCGTCCTGGGTCGTCTGCTCACGGACGCCGCGGCCCGCGCGGAGATGGGCCGGCGCGGAGCCGCCTGGCACCTAGGCAACCGCGGCGCGACCGGACGGACGCTCGCCCTGCTCCAGTCCGGTCAGTCCGCGCGATAAGCTTCGCGCAGGCGACGGGCTTCCGCGCGCAGTTCGCCGCCCAGGACGATCTCGCGCGCCCGCGCCGCTCCGGCCGCGGGATCGGCCGCGCGGCCGGCCACCCAGAGGGCCGTGCCGGCGCTGAGGCACAGCGTGTCCATCAGGCCGTCGGAGACGCCGCCCACCAACAGGTCGCTGAACATCGCGATGTTCTCCTCGGGGCTCCCGCCGCGCAGGTCGGCCACCGCGCAGGTCTTGAAACCGAAATCGCCGGGCAGCCAGACCGCGTCGACCGAAGCCAGTTCGCCGCACCCGCGCACGCGGACCTCGCCCGCGGTGGTGATCTCATCCATGCCCCCGCCCGCGCGCGAATGGGTGACCAGGCCGCGGCGGACGCCGAGTTCGCCGAGCGCGGCGGCCAGCGGCGCGACCCAGCGTTCGTCGTAGACGCCGACCACCATGCACGCCGGACGCGCCGGATTGATCAGCGGGCCGAGGACGTTGAAGATGGTCTTCTCGCCGCGCTGCGCGATCTGCTGGCGCACGCCGAGGACGGCCTTGAACGCCGGATGGAAGGCCGGCGCGTACAGGTAGCAGAAATTCGCCTCCGAGAGGGCGCGACGGAGCTGGTCGTCGGTCGCGTCGAGCACGACGCCGAGACCCGCCAGGAAATCCGCGCTGCCGGACTTGGAGGTGATCGAACGGTTGCCGTGCTTGAGCACGGGCACGCCCGCGGCGGCGACGATCAGCGCGCTCGCCGAGGAGATGTTGAAACTGCCGGAGCGGTCGCCGCCCGTGCCGACGATGTCGATGCCGCGGGCGGGCCAGTCGCCGAAATCGACCTGGCGGGCGAGATCGCGATACGTGCGGGCGAAGCCGGTGACCTCCGCGGCCGTCTCGCCCTTGCGCGCCAGGGCGAGCAGGAAGGCGGTCTTGTCG
>JBDLWC010000103.1:0-7950 GCA_039804485.1 Verrucomicrobiota bacterium | reverse complement strand
ACCAGCGCGTGGCCATCACGATGGCGTCGGCGCATCCCAGGTCGGCCAACGTGCGCGTGGCGCCCGGAGAGTAGCTGGCGATGCGCTGGTCGCCGGCGCTCAGCGTCAGGCCGGTCGCAAGCCAGCAGAGCAGGGCGCGCATCAGGCGGAGAGGACGCGGGCGAGGCGCATCGCGGCGTCGAAGCTCCCGCGGTCGGCTTTGCCTTGTCCGGCGATCGCGTAGGCGGTGCCGTGGTCCGGGCTGGTGCGCACGTGCCTGAGGCCGAGGCTGAGGTTGGCGGCGGTCGCGAAGTCCACGGACTTCAGCGGCGCGAGGCCTTGGTCGTGGTAGGCCGCGGCGACGGCGTCGAACTCGCCTTGGAGATGCCGATGGAAGACCGTGTCTCCGGGGAGCGGGCCGGTGACGTCATGGCCTTCGGCGCGCAGCGCGTCGACGGCCGGCCGGATGACGGCGTCGTCTTCGCTCCCGAGCAGGCCGCCTTCGCCGGCGTGAGGGTTGAGGCCGCAGACCGCGATGCGCGGACGACGGTCACCCAGCCTGGTCCGCAGGTCGATGAGCGCGAGCACGGTGCGACGCACCGCCTCGGCGGTGACCGCCGCGGGGACGGAGGCGAGCGGCAGATGCCACGTGACCAGCCCGACGGTCATCCGGCCGCCGGCGAAAGCCATCACCGGCGCGCCCTGCCAGCGCGCGGCGAAGAACTCCGTCTGCCCGGGGAATGCGTAACCGACGCCGGCGAGGCCTTGCTTGTTCACGGGTCCGGTGACGACGGCCGCGAAGCGGCCTCCGGTGACGCCCCGGGCCGCGAGCTCCATGGCCTCGATCGCGATGAGCTGGCCGGCTTCGTCGGGCTGGCCGGGCCTGGTGCGATAATTTCCGGGTCCCACCGCGATGCCGCGACCGAGCGTCGCGATCCAGTCGGCCGGACCGATCGGCACGACGCCCTCGGCGAGCGACGGATGGGCGCGCAGCCAGCTGGCGAGCAGTTCCGGCCCGACGCCGGCGGGATCTCCGCAGGTGACCGCGAGGGGCAGGTCGCTCATGCGGGCGAGATGAAGCGGCCGCGTCTGCCGCCGAGGAAGAAGTCGAGGAAAGCGCGCGCTTCCTCCGTCTGATAATCACCGCTCGCCAAGGCGGCCTGCGCCAGCGCCGGGCAGGCGCCGTCGGTCGCGTAGACCGCGTGGTAGGCGCGTTTGAGTTCCGCGACGGCCGGGGCCGCGACACCGCGCCGGCGCAGGCCGACGAGGTTCAGTCCGGCGACGAGGTTGCGGCCGTGCGCCAAGGCGTTCGGCGGGACGTCTTCGGTGATCACCGCGTTGCCCGAGACAAGCGCCCCGCCGCCGATGCGGCAGAACTGGTGGACGGCTACGCCGCCGCTGACGAAGGCCCGGTCTCCCACGTGGACATGGCCGCCGAGCATGCAGCCGTTGGCGAGGATGACGTGCGCGCCGAGCACGCAGTCGTGCGCGACGTGGCTGCCGGCCATGAGGAGTCCGTCCGCGCCGACGATGGTCCGCTGGCCGGCCTGGGTGGCCCGGTGGATGGTCACATGCTCGCGGATGACCGTGCGTTCGCCGACGAACGTGCCGGAAGCGGTGGCGGGGTCGAAAGACAGATCCTGGGGGTCTCCGCCGACCACCGCGAAATGATCGACGCGGACTCCGGCGCCCAGTTCGACGCGGGCTTTGACGACGGCGTGGGCCGCGATCCGGCAGCCCGGGCCTAGGATCGTCTCGGCTTCGATGATCGCGAACGGGCCGACGGTGACGTCGGGGGCGAGCCGGGCCGAGGGGTGGACGTGGGCGGAAGGATGGATCACTTGAAAGGATGGGCGGCGCCGAAGAGTTCGAGCTGGGCGGCGTTCATCATATCGTAGGCTCGCAGGAGCCGGAGCAACTGCAAGGTGTCGGATTTCGCCTGCCTCGGGTGGGTTTCGGCGGCTTGCACGAGGTTCTCGAGGATGGTCCTGAGCGTGAGGACATGGTCCACGCCCTGTTCGCGGAGCAAGGCGATGCTTTCCGGGCGCTGCGGTTCTCCCGAGGGCAAACCGGGCAGGACCAGGATCTTGGCGGGCTTCGGCGTCAGCGGCTGGCTTCCGCCGGCGAAGGCCTCCTTGGCGGCCTCGACCGCGTCTTTCCGGATGAATTCCAGCCAATCGCCTTTCCGGATCATGCTCGGGGTGATCGCCTTGGCGGCGTGCCAAGGCCTGATCGCGATGACGGCGTTCGTCAGTCCCGCCAGGTCCGAGTTGAAGAGCTGGAAGCCGGGCGTGGAGCCGGAGGTCGGCGCAGGATTGATGGCCAACAGGTCGCCTGCCTCGTCGGCCCGTTGCCGACGGGACAAGCCGGCATGCTTGCGCGAAGGCCGCACGAGGAATCCGTTCAGCTCGAAATACTCGCGGACCAGATTGTCGTCGAAACCCGCCATGAAACACTAGGATGCGGCCGAACGGGCCGCAGGGTCAACCCGCGATAAGGTTCAGAGGACGAAGCCGGCGGGAGCGATGGCCACCGTGAACTCGCCTTTGAGCGACCCGCTTTTCAGGGCAGGCACGAGCGCGGCCAGCGGAGCGGTCCGGATGGTCTCGTGCAGCTTGGTGAGCTCGCGGCCCACGCAGACGACCCGTTCCGGGCCCAGGATTTCGAGCATCTCCTCCAGGAAGTCGCCGATGCGGTGGCACGATTCATGAAGGACGATGGTCTCCTCGCCGGCCTTGATCTCCTCCAGGAAGCGACGACGGGCCGCGGACTTCGGGGCCAGGAAGCCGACGAAGCGGAAGGCGTTGGTCGGCAGGCCGGAAGCGGAGAGCAGGGCGACGATGGCGCAGGGCCCCGGGAGCGGTGTCACGGTCAGCCCGCGACGGCGGCATTCCCGGGTGACCCGGAAGCCGGGGTCGCTGATGCCAGGCGTGCCGGCATCCGTGATCAGGGCGATCCGGGCGCCGCCGGCGACTTTGTCGGCGATGAGCACCGCGGCGTCCTTCTCGTTGTGCTCATGGTAGGCGAGCATCGGCTTGGAAATCGCCAGATGACGCAGGAGGCCCCCGGTGACACGGGTGTCCTCGCAGGCCACGAGATCGCAGGCCGCGATGGCTTCCTTGGCCCGGGCGGTGATATCGCCGAGGTTGCCCAGCGGCGTAGCCACGACCCATAGCAGCCCGACCGGGCCTGAGGGCGCGCCGGACGCCGGCATCAGCGGCGGTAGCCCGAACCGGGAGTCGAGACGCCCGGGAGTCCGCCCTGCCAGTTGGCCGGCTGAGACTGCGGCAGCATCGAGTCCGCCGGCTTTTCGACGGTCTCACAGCCGACCAGACCGGCAAGGGAAGCCAGGGCCAGACCGAGGATGAGCAGGCGGGAGGACATCAGTTGGCGGCGAGCTTGTTGGAAGGCGTCAGCGTGACGACCTGAGCCTTGGCGATGGCGGCGAGGTTGAGCTCCTTGCCCGGCTGGAGCTGGCCGTAGGAGAGCGAGCCTTTGACCGAGGAGATCAGGACGCGACCGATTTCCTTGCCGCCGGCGCTGATGTAGAAGCTGGACTTTTCCTGCAGTCCTTTGTCCTGGCCGACGGAGAAAGCGACGAGGCCGGAAGCGGCGTCATAGGCGACGATGGAGGTGATGATGTTCTCGGCGGCGGCTTCGATCGTGGCGGCCACGTTCACGACGGGCGCAGGGGCGGGGGCTCCGTTCTTGGCGGGCTCGGCGAGCGGGTCGCGCTGGAAGCCGCCCGGGGTCGAGCTCTCGGCGGCGCGGGAAGCCCAGTTGTGAAGGGAGACGTATTTGCCGCGGATCGCGGTGGTGGTTTCCTCGGCCTTGGTGGCGCGGGCTTCGACTTCGGCCAGCTGTTCCTTGGTGAACATGCTGTTGGCTTTCTCCGTGGCCTTCACGAGGTCTTCTTTGACGGTGGCCAGCTCGGCGGTGACGCTGTCTTTCTTGCTGTTGGCGTCGGCCAGCTGGGCGGTGAGTTCGTCGCGCTTGCGGGTCAGTTCGGTGCGCTCGCCTTCGAGGGTCGTGTTGGCGGCGGTGAGGGCCTCGATCTTGGACTTCTTGTCCGCCACTTCGGCCAGGAGGTCCTTCTTGGTCGTCTCGAGCTCGATGATGTTCTTGCGCTTGTTGTCGAGGAGGGCGGTGGTCTTGGCGGAGATCTCGGCCATGCGCGGGGCGAAGTCCTTGGCGGCGCCGATCTCGGCGTCCACCACGGCGAAGTTCGTCGCGGTCATCGCGGTCTCCATCTTGCCCTTGAGCAGGTAGGCCAAAGTAACGGCTGCCAGTCCGAGGACGATGGCCAGTACGAGGACGATGGTGTTCAGTTTCTTGCTCATGGGGTGGGGAGGGGTGGAAGGGGGTTAGGAATGACGGAAAAGGGTCAGCCCGGGGTCGGGACTATCCTGGCGGCTGATAGCGCCGGGGTTGGACGAGGCGTGCAGGAGGACTTTGAACACCAATTCCTCCCTTCCCTCAAGGGAAATTTCCTCGCAGACCTGTTGGGCGGAGAGCCATTTGCCCTTGGCCCCGGAGAGGACTTTCAAGGCTTCCGCCCGGACTTTCAGCGTCTCGCTGGCCGCCTTCTTGCCGGCTTCGACGCCGGGCTGGTGGTAGGCGTTGATGCCGAGCAGGTTGGCGTAGAGACCGACGGCCCGCTCAAAAAGGGCGATCAGCATCCCGATGGAGTGTCCGTCCACGCGACGGATCGTGAGGGTGAGGCTGGCCCGGTCGCTCCCGGACAGGGCTTCGCGGGTGCCGAGCAGGAAGGCCTGGAGGAAGTCGCCGGAGGTGACGCCGGGTTCGACTTCCATCGAAGGGCCGACGCGGTCCTCGAGGACCTCGATGAAGACCGCGAAGAAGTTGTTCACGCCGTCCCGCAGCTGCTGAACGTAGGCGTGCTGGTCCGTGGAGCCCTTGTTGCCGTAGACGGTGAGGCCCTGGAAGACCTGCCGGCCTTGGAGGTCGTGCTCCTTGCCGAGCGACTCCATCACGAGCTGCTGGAGGTAGCGGGAGAAGAGAAGCAGGCGGTCTTTGTAGGGCAGCACGACCATGGCCTTCGAGCCGCGCGCTTCCGTCAGATGGTGCCAGCTTGCCGCCAGGCGGGCCGCCGGATTCAGCTTCGCGTCAGGAACGCGGGTCAGCGCGTCCATGGCGCGCGCGCCGGCGAGCATGCCCCGGATGTCCAGACCTTGGAGGGCGGCCGGCAGCAGGCCGACAGGCCCGAGTTCGCTGGTGCGTCCGCCGACCCAATCCCACATCGGGAAGCGGGCGAGCCAGCCTTCGGCGACGGCGACCTGGTCGAGCTGGCTGCGCTCTCCGGTGACCGCCACGGCATGCGCCGCGAAGCTCAGGCCGGCCTGCTTCCATCGCAGCGCCGCCTCGAGCTGGCCGTTGCGGGGTTCCGGGGTGCTGCCCGACTTCGAGGTCACGATGACGAGGGTCGTGCCCAGGCGTCCGCCCAGGGCGTCGAACACGCGGTCGATGCCGTCCGGGTCGGTGTTGTCGATGAAGTGGACCCTGAGGCGGTCGGCCTTGCCGCCCAGCGCGTCGGCGACGAACTGAGGTCCGAGGGCCGAGCCGCCGATGCCGATGCAAAGCAGGTCGGTGAACTTTCCGTTCGCGCCCTTGACCTTGCCGTCATGCACCTGCGCGGCGAAGCCGGCGATCGCCTCGACGGAAGCGGCGATGGCGGCCGTCAGCTGGGCGTCGGGGGCCAGTTCCGGGGCGCGCAGCCAATAGTGCCCCACCATGCGACGTTCGTCGGGGTTGGCGACGGCGCCGCTTTCCAAGGCCGCCATGTCGGCGAAGGCTTTGGCCAGGGCGGGGGCCAGCCGCGCGTCGGCGCCGGCCGGAGCGGGCGCCCGGCTGAAATCGAGCGAGATCCCGAGTTCGGGGAAGTTGAGGAGCTGCTGGCGGAAGAGGTCGAAGGAGGAGGCCACGGTGGCGTGATTCTCCCTCGCCTCGCGGGGCTTGCAACAAAAAGGGCGGCACGCCGGAGCGTCCGCCCTTTCATTTTCGCTCAGAAAGACCTCAGTCTCCGTCGGTGATGGCGCCTTCCGAGGCCGACTTCACCTGTTTGGCGTATTTGGCCAGGACGCCCCGCTTTTCCTTGCACGGCGCGGGCTGCCAGCTGCGGAGCCGGCGGGCGATCTCTTCGGCCGGCAGGTCGAGGTTGAGCTCGTTCTTCACCGCGTCGATCTGGATGCGGTCGCCGTTCCGCACGATGGCGAGCGGGCCGCCGACCGCGGCTTCGGGCGAGATGTGGCCGACGACGAAGCCGTGGCTGCCGCCGGAGAAACGGCCGTCGGTGACGAGCGCCACCGTCTTGCCCATGCCTTTGCCCATGACGGCGCTGGTGGGCCCGAGCATCTCGCGCATGCCGGGTCCGCCCTTGGGACCTTCGTTGCGGATGACGATGACGTGGCCGTCCTTGACCTCGCCGTCGAGGATGCCGCGCAGCGAGGCTTCTTCGGACTCGTAGACGATGGCGTGGCCCGTGAAGGAGCTGCCTTCCTTGCCCGTGATCTTGGCGAGCGCGCCGCTCGGGGCGAGGTTCCCGCGGAGCACGCGGAGATGGCTGTCGGCCTTGATGGGGTTGCTGAAGGGGCGCACCACGTCCTGGTCGGCGGCGTAGGGTCCGATGCCCGCGAGGTTCTCCGCGACGGTCTTGCCGGTGACCGTGAGGCAGTCGCCGTGCAGCAGGCCGGCGTCCAGCAGCATCTTGAGGAGCGGCTGGAGGCCGCCGATGCGCGCGAAGTGGGCCATGTTGTATTTGCCGCTCGGCTTGAGGTCGGCCAGCACGGGGACGTTCCGGCCGACGCGCTCGAAATCTTCCAGGGTGATCTTGATGCCCGCGGAATGGCCGATCGCGATGAGGTGCAGGACGGCGTTCGTCGACCCTCCGAGGGCGATGACCGTGACGATCGCGTTCTCGATCGACTTCTTGGTGATGATGTCCGACGGGCGGATGTTCTGCTTGAGCAGGGCGAGCACGGCCTGGCCGGCGCGTTCGCAGTCCTTCAGCTTGTCCTTGGAGTTGGCCAGCTGCGCCGAGCTGTCCGGCAGGCTCAGGCCCATGGCTTCGATGGCCGAGGCCATGGTGTTGGCCGTGTACATCCCGCCGCACGAGCCTTCGCCGGGGATGGAGCACTTCTCGATCTCCTTCAGTTCGTCGTCGCCGATCTGCTTGGCGGCGTGCTGGCCGACGGCCTCGAAGACGGTGACGATGTCGGCGGCCTTGCCTTTGTGCAGGCCGGGGACGATGGTGCCGCCGTAGACGAAGACGGAAGGGCGGTTGAGACGGGCCATCGCCATCACGCAGCCGGGCATGTTCTTGTCGCAGCCCCCGATGGTGACCAGGCCGTCGAAGCCCTCCGCTCCGGTGACGGCTTCGATGGAGTCGGCGATGATCTCGCGCGAGACCAGCGAATAGCGCATGCCGGGCGTGCCCATCGAGATCCCGTCGGAGACCGTGATCGTCCCGAAGATGATCGCCTTGCCGCCGGCCTCGTCGGCGCCCTTGGCGGCCTCGACGGCCAGGCGGTCGATGTGCATGTTGCAAGGGGTGACCATGGACCAGGTCGAGGCGACGCCCACGACGGGTTTCCGGAAGTCGGCGTCGGTGAAGCCGACCGCCCGGAGCATCGCTCGGCTGGGGGCGCGGTCGGGTCCGTCCACGACGACGGCGGAGTGTTGGCGGGTGTGCTCGGGAGTGCTCATGGGATGTGAAAAGTCTGCGGTTGTCAGGCGATGGTCGCCCCCTAGATAAGAAGGGCAGGGAGCCGGACACTGAACCGCCCTTCCGCTTCCTTACAATCCGATTTAAGACTCCCCTCGTCCCGTGGAATTCAATCTCAAGAAAATCATCAAGGCGCTCCTGTTCTCGACCTCCGAGTCGGTGTCCATCAAGGACATCCAGAAGGTCGTGCAGCGCTACCATGCCCAGGCCGCCGCCGAGAAGCAGCCCGA
>JBDLWC010000102.1:0-2676 GCA_039804485.1 Verrucomicrobiota bacterium | reverse complement strand
ATGGGGCGCCCCCGGCAAACCGGGTCGCTTCCAGCTCGCCATCAACGGCCAGGCCTTGCCGACCGAGTTCGGCATCGAAGGCAAGGACTGGCACTGGCAGCCGGGCGGCAAGATCTCCCTTGCGGCCGGCGAAGTCCGCCTGGCCCTGCGCGACCTGACCGGCTTCGACGGCCGCGTCGACGCCATCCTGCTGAGCAAAGACCCGGCGTTCACCCCGCCTCAAGGCTCCGCCTTGGCCGCTTTCCGCCAGCAACAGAACAACCCCCAAGGACCCAAGGACGAAGGCGAATACGACCTCGTGGTCGTCGGCGGCGGCTACGGCGGCCTGGGCACCGCGCTCTCCGCTTCCCGTCAGTCGCTCAAAGTCGCCTTCCTGCAGGACCGCTTCGTGCTCGGCGGCAACGGCAGCTCCGAGATCAGCGTGAAAGCCATGGGCGGCACGACGCGCGGCAAATACCCGCACATCGGTGAGATCATCGAAGAGGTCGCCGACCGCGCGCCGGACAGCCCGGGACGTCCGGAGACCTTCGACGACGGACGCAAGGAAAAGGTCGTCCGGGCGGAGAAGAACATCACCCTCTTCCTCGGCCACTACGCCACGGACGTGACCATGCGGGGCGATCGCATCGCCGCGGTCAACGCCATCGACGTCAAGACCGGCCGCCGGAAGGTCTTCCGCGGCAAGTTCATCGCCGATTGCACCGGCCACGGCACGATCGGCGCCGCCGCCGGCGCGCTCTTCACCATGGAAAAGGACAAGCGCATGGGCATGTCCAACCTGTGGTACTACCAGGACGACGCCGCGCCGCAGGCTTGGCCCGAGACCCCGTGGGCCCTGCCCCTCCAGCTCGGCGACTTCCCGCCGCTGGCCAAATCGGCTTCCAAGCTCGACGGAAAACCTTTCATGCGAGCCGAGTGGTTCTGGGAGTCGGGTTTCGACAAGCACCCGATCGACGACCTCGAGAAGATCCGCGACTGGAACCTGCGAGCGGCCTTCGGCGCCTTCTCAGCCCTCAAGAACGGCGACAAGAAAGCCCAGTACGCCAACGCCTCCCTCAAGTGGCTCTCGCACGTCGGCGACCCCCGCGAATCCCGCCTGCTCACCGGCGACCTGATCCTGACCCAGGATGACATCGTCAAGAAGACCGACTTCCCCGACGGCTGCGTGCCGACGACCTGGGACATCGACCTGCACTACGCCCGGGCGCAATACGCGAAGAAATTCCCGGATAACCCGTTCATCTCCCGAGCGCAGTTCGGCCGACACGTCGACCGCCGCAACGGCTACGCGGTGCCCTACCGCTGCTTCTACTCGAAGAACATTGAGAACCTCTTCATGGCCGGCCGCCACATCAGCGTGACCCACGAGGCCCTCGGCACGGTCCGCGTCATGCGCACCATCGGCATGATGGGCGAGGTCGTCGGCAAGGCCGCCTACCTCGCGGTGCGTCACGGCACCGACCCTCGCGGCGTCTACGCCAAGCACCTGCCGGAGCTCATCAGCCTCTTGGAACAGCCCGGCCGCATGCGCCGCGAGTCGCTCACCGGCGAACTCAAGCTCGACACGCAGATCGCCGATTTCAAGCAGCTGCCGGTCGGAGCGATGAACGCCGATCTCCGGAAGCCTAAGCCGCCGACCAAGTGACCCCCCGGGGACGTTGCCTTGGGACGGGTCGGCCATGAGCCGCGACATGGCCTAAAGGCCTGAGCAATCCCGACCAAAGGAAAGACGCTCCCCCGGTCCCGGCTTCTGCAGCCGACGGAGGTCCGCCGCCGAGAGACCCCAGCAAGGCGGATAGGAAGGCTGACCGGGGCCGTTAAATGATTTTTTTTGATTTCGGCTGGAACGATTCCAGCCGTGCGTCATCTAATGACCCTATGCCCCCCCGAGTCCTCTCCCTCCTAGGCTTCTCCCTCCTGGCCGCTGTCGGCGTGCGCGCCCAGACCGCCGACACGGTTTTCGTGGAGGCCGAATCCCTCGCCTCCCATGGCGGCTGGAAACTCGACACGTCCTTCACCCACATCGTCGGCTCGCCCTACCTGCTGGCCCACGGCCTCGGTAAAGCCGTCGACGACGCCGCCGGCACGGTCCGGATCCCCTCGGCCGGCGAGTACCGCGTCTGGGTGCGCACCAAGGACTGGGTCGCCTACTGGAAAGCCCCCGGCACCCCCGGTCGCTTCCAGCTCATCCTCAACGGTCAACCGCTCCAGACCGAGTTCGGCACCCAAGGCGCCGACTGGAACTGGCAGGCAGGCGGCAAGGTCACCCTGCCCGCCGGCGACGTGAAGCTCGCCCTGCACGACCTGACCGGCTTCGCCGGACGTTGCGACGCCATCATCCTGAGCAAGGACAATGCCTTCACGCCGCCGGAAGGCCAGAACCTCGCGGCCTTCCGCCAGAAACAGACCAACCCCGACGGCGCCAAGGACGAAGGCGAATACGACCTCGTGGTCGTCGGCGGCGGCTACGGCGGTCTCGGCGCCGCGCTTTCCGCGTCCCGCCAGTCCCTCAAGGTGGCGTTCATCCAGGACCGCTTCGTGCTCGGCGGCAACGGCAGCTCCGAGATCGGCGTCTGGGCGATGGGCGGCACCACCCGCGGCAAGTACCCCCGGCTCGGTGAGATCATCGAAGAGATCGCCGACCGCGCGCCGGACAGCCCGGGACGTCCGGAGACC
>JBDLWC010000101.1:0-5752 GCA_039804485.1 Verrucomicrobiota bacterium | reverse complement strand
TCTTCCCGGCGGCGAAATCGGCGAGCGAATCCGCGACCCACTGGCGCTGTTCGGCGGTCAGCTCAGGGAAGATCGGCACGCTGAGGACTTCGGTCGCGAGCTGCTCGGAGACCGGGACGGAATCGCCGCCGCGGTAACCGCTCTGCGCGAAACATTCCTGGCGATGCAGGGGGATCGGGTAGTAGATCTCGCAGCCGATCTTGCGCGCGGTGAGGAAAGCCTTGAGCGCGTCGCGGCGACCGCCGGGCACGCGGAGCGTGAACTGGTTCCAGATGCCCTGGCCGGAGAAGTCGACGGGGAGCAGGATCCGCGCGGCCTTGTCGGCGCCGGGGCGGTTCTCGGCGATACCCCGGCGGCCCTTGAGCGACTCGTGGTAGAAGATCGCATTGCCCGCGCGCGCGCAGTTGTAGGAAGGCAGGTGGGGCAGCTTGAGATGGAGCAAGGCGGCCTGCAGCGGATCCATGCGGAAATTGGCGCCGACCTCGCGGTGGTAATACTTCGGCTGCATCCCGTGCACCCGCAGGATGCGCGCGCGTTCGGCCAGGGCGTCGTCGGAAGTCGTGACCAGACCGGAGTCGCCCATGCCGCCGAGGTTCTTGGAAGGGAAGAAGCTCGTCGCGCCGAAATCGCCCATGGACATCGTCGGGCGGCCTTTCCAGCGGGCGCCCATCGATTGGGCGGCGTCTTCGACCACGCGCAGGCGGTGGGCGGACGCGAAAGCCTGCAGCGCGTCGAGGTCGCTCGACTGCCCGAAGAGGTGGACCGGCATGATGACCCGGGTGCGGCCGGTCACCTTCCGGGCCGCGTCCGCGAGGTCGATGTTGAAGTGGTGGGGATTGACGTCGACCCAGACCGGCGTGGCGCCGAGGCGGGCGACGGAACCGGCGGTCGCGAAGAACGTGAACGAGGGGATCAGCACCTCGTCGCCTTCGCCGATGCCCAGCGCCATCAGCGCGAGCAGGAGGGCGTCGGTGCCGGAGGAGACGCCGAAGGCGTGCTTCACGCCGAGGAACGCCGCGCAGTCTTTCTCGAAGGCCTCCAGGCGCGGGCCCATGATGAACATGTTCGAGCGCATCACCTCGCGGAAGGCGTTTTCGAACTGGGCCTCGAGGGCGCGGTTCTGCGGGCCGAGGTCAAGGAGCGGGACGTTCGTCATGGCGCGTCTTGGTTTTCCCACCGTCCGCCCGCACGGGCAACATCATTCAGCCGTCCGGCGGGAGCGGAGCACCAGCCAGAGCCCCAAGCCCGCGAGCGGCAACGTCCAGAACTGTCCGGCGGTGAGGCCGAAGAGTTCGCCGTCTTCGGGCGCGCGGAAGCATTCGCAGACGATGCGCGCGGCGGCGTACAGCAGGAGGAACTCCCCCGCGAGCCGGCCCGGCGGCAGGCGGCGCGGATAACGCCAGAGCACCCAGAGCAGGGGCAGGAGGCCTTCGCCGAAGGCTTCGTAGAGCTGCGAGGGATGGCGCGGCGAATCGCCTTCGCGCGGGAAGATCACCGCCCAAGGCAGCGTGGACGGATTGCCGACCAGCTCGGCGTTGACGAAGTTGGCCAGACGGCCGAAGAGCAGGCCCGCCGGCGCCAAGGCGCAGAGCAGGTCGCCGACCTCGAGGAAGCCGGCCCGGGAACGCCGCGCGAACCAGACGCCCGCAAGGGCGACGCCAAGGAAACCGCCATGGCTGGCCATGCCGCCCTGCCAGACGCGGAAGAGCATCAGCGGGTCGGCGGCGAACTCGTCGCGCGCATACAGGAAGACGTGGCCGAGGCGGCCGCCCGCGATGACGCCGATCATCACGGCGGTGATCAGCGCGGATTCGTCGGCGGCGGAACGCAGCGGCGTCAGCCCGGCCCGGCGCCAGCGTCCGAGGAGCCACGCCGCGACCATGAAGCCGGCGGCGTAGGCGAGGCCGTACCAGTGCACGCCCCGCAGGCCCCAGCTTTCCGGGAAGCGGAACGCGACCGGATCGAGGTCATGCGTCCAGTAGGCCAGCGCGGCGAAGGTCATGCGGCGGGCTTGGGCGGAAGGTCGCCGCCCGTCCGCCGGCCGACGCGATGGCCGCGCTGGCGGGCGAGCTCGCGCATGTCGGGATGCGGGTCGTCCTTCTCGTAGATCTCCACCCCGAGCAGCGACTCGAAGACGTCTTCGAGCGTGATCACGCCGGCGAAGGCGCCGAACTCGTCGACGACCACGGCCAGGTGCTGATGGGCGCGCACGAGGTCGTGCAGGGCGTCGGAAAGCGTCGCGCTCTCGGGCACCACGTGGGCCTTGCCCATGAGCTCGCGCACGCGCACCTCGCGTCGCCCTTCGCCGGCGGCCTTGAGCAGGTCGCGACGACGGACCACGCCGACGATGCGGTCCGGATTATGCTCCCAGACCGGGAGACGCCCGTGCGGGACGGTGGGGTGGAGGCGGAGCACGTCCGCCACCGTAAGGTCGGCTTCGATGGACGTGACCACGGGACGCGGGGTCAGGACCTGCGAGACCGGGATGTCATCGAGCCGCACGGCGTTGGCCACGAGGGTGCTTTCGGCCTGCGTGATCTTGCCTTCGCGCGCCGCGGCCTGGGCCAGGCTGCCGATGTCGGCGTCGGCCCGGTCGACGCCCGCTTCCTCGGGCGGCGCCAGCGAGTCATGGAGCTTGCCCAGCGCGCGCAGGACCTTGGCGGCCCCGCGGACGAGCTGCAGCGAAGACGCGATGCGCGGAGCCAGCGCCAGGCGGAAATGCATCCCCAGCTTGCGCGGCAGCATGATGGTCAGCCACGCCATGAAGAAAGAGCCCGCGATCGCGCCGGCGACCGTGAAGGCGGCATAGCGCCAGCTCTCGTCGAGCAAGGGAAGCAGGCGGACGCCGAGGAGCGCGCCGCCGAGGAGCGCGCTCAGGCCTACGAAGGCGGCGGACAGCACGTCGAAGGCCGCCAAGGTGTTGCCCTGGTCGCCGCGGGAGCGTTCGATCGACACCACGGCGGCGGCGTCGCGGCGGCGGAGCTCCTCGAGCTCGGCGTGGGACAAGGCCGACACCACCCCGGCGACGAGCGAGATGCCCGCGGCGCCGGCGTTGAGGAGCACGAAGACCAGCCAGAGATACCAGACGGATTCCATGTCCTGCAGGGCATAGCCCGCAGGCGCTGATTTGGCGAGGGAGAATCCCGGCATTGACCCCAGGAAAACGCCTCGGAATACTCGGCGTATGACCCCTCGCGAGCTCCGGACCCTCTCCGCCCTGGCTGTCTTTCTTTGCGCGGCCCTGCCCGCGGCGGCCGGCGCCGTCGCCTTCCGCGCCCAGCCCGTGCTCGCCGTCCTGCTCGCTTCCGAGGCGCAGAGTTTCCCGACGCTGACGGGGGTCTTCTTCAATCATTTCACGATGACCCTCGTCGGCCTGCTCGTCGCCGGCCTCGCCGTCACCGCCTACGCGGCGACCACGCATCGGCGCGAAGGCGAAGAGCCCGCGGTCCGGCTCGCCAAGCTGCTCGCCGCGACCTGCGGTTCGGCCCTGATCAGCGTCATCTACCTCGCGCTCTTCGTGCTCGCGACGGCGCTGCCGGTCTACGCCAAGCTGATGCTGCGCTGAGCGCGCCAGGCGGCCAAAGACGCCAAGGCCCGCGCGGCTTCGGCCTGTTCGCCCGAGGGGCGCCAGACCAGCCGGCCCTCGGCGTGATAGGAACGCGCCGGCGCCGCGCCGCCCTCGAAGGTCGAACGGAGCACCACGAAGGAACGGGCGGCGAGCGGGAAGCCCGGCCAGGAGACATCGCGCGCCGGCCGGCCGTCGGCGGCGAGCGACGCGCGGAACTGCGCCTGGGCCGTGCCCGGCAGGCGACCGGTGTCGGCCGCCGGGAAATTCCAGGACTCCCCGTCCCACCATGCGAACGCGCTGCGCGGGCCTTCGCTCAGGCAGCCGCGCGCGTCGCACTGCACGCCCTCGGCGTCGGGGCGATCGGCGATGCCGCGCAGTTCGCGCCAGGCCGCCGCGGAGTTCAGCCAAGGCCCGCTCTTCGGACGCGGCTGCCATTCGGCGGCGTCGCGGCGCAAGGCGAGCTGATAGAGATCGATCGCCGCGGGCGTGGCCGGCAAGGCCCGGACCGTCAGCCATTCGGCGGCCATGCCGTCGCCCGCGGGCGCGACCAGCCAGCGCACGATGCCCGCGGAGAGCCCGTTACGACCCAGGAGTCCGGCGAGCGGAGCGGACCAGCGCGCCGCGTCGGCGCTCCCCAACCGCAGGCGATCGGGGTCGATTCCCAGGCGCGGGCACGCCGCGAGCAGGCGGGCCACGTGATCGGAGAGGCAGGCCACGCGGCCGCCGCGCACCGCGAACGTCTCGAAGAGCGACGGGCCCGCGTGGAGTGCGCCGACCTCGACGCCGTCGGGCAGCTCGACCCACTCGCCTTGACGCCAGCCGATCATGGCAGGGCCGCGCGCGCGGCGGCGAGCAAGGGCGCCTGGGCCTTGCGCAGGCTCTCGGCGTATTCGCGCGCCGGCAGGGAATCGGCCACCACGCCGGCCCCCGCCTGCACGAAACCGCGGCCGTCGGCGGACCACAGCGAACGGATGATGATGTTGAGGCAGAGGTCGCCGGAAGCGCCGATCCAGCCGAGCGAACCCGTGTAGTAGCCGCGCGCGACCGGTTCCAGCTCGGCGATGATCTGCATCGTGCGCACCTTGGGCGCGCCCGTCACCGTGCCGCCGGGGAAGAGCGCCCGGATCACGTCGGCCGGGCCCGCGCCCGCGGCGAGCTCGCCTTCCACCTGCGAGACCAGGTGCATCACGTGGGAATAGCGTTCGACCGCCATGAATTCCGGCACGCGCACCGTACCGGCGCGCGCGACCCGGCCGACGTCGTTGCGGAGGAGGTCGACGAGCATCAGGTGCTCCGCCTTCTCCTTGGTGTCGCCGGCGAGTTCGCGCGCCCAGGCGAGGTCGGCGGCCTCGTCATCGCCGCGCGGGCGCGTGCCGGCGATCGGCCGCGAGGCGATCCGGCCGGCGACGACCTCGACGAGCAGCTCAGGGGAGCCGCAGACGAGCGTGGCGCCGGGCAGGCGCGCGTAGCCCATGTAGGGCGAAGGGTTCGCCGCGCGCAGCACCTCGTAGGCGAGCAACGGCGCGAACGGGGCGACCTCGAAGCGGGCCGACAGATTGACCTGATAGGTGTCGCCGGCCGCGATGTATTCCTGGCAGCGGGCGACCGCGCGGCGGAAACCCGGTTCGTCGAAGGACGACGCGAGCGGGGTGGCGGGTCCGGCGGGCGGCGGCAGGGGCGCGGCGGGTCGCGCGGCCGCGGCGTGCCATAACGCCGCGAGCGAACGGGCGCGGGCCTGGGAGGAGCGCAGCGCGGCCGCCGAGACCGGCGCGGGCAGCAGGATCGCGACGGTCAATTCGCGCCGGGCGGCGTCGAACACGCACGCCTCGCGCGCTTCGAGGAAAGCCGCGAGGGGCGCCGACGTGTCGGCGGGCGCGGCGCGCACCGGCTCGAAGCCCGCGGCGACTTCGTAGCCGAGCAGCGCGAGCAGGCCGCCCTGGAAAGCCGGCCAGCCGGGCAGGCGCGGCGCGCGGACCTCGCGCGACCAACGGCGCAGGAAAGCCAGGGGGGCTTCGGCGGCCTCTTCATGGGCGCCCTCGGCGGCATGCATCACGACGCGCCCGTCGGCGCCGAACACGGTCACCCGTTCGGCGACGGGCACGGCGATGGTGAGGCTGCCCGTGCGGCCGCTTTCCAAGACCGCGTGGTAACGACCCGTGAGTAAGCTTTCCCAGGAAGCCGGGA
>JBDLWC010000100.1:0-6191 GCA_039804485.1 Verrucomicrobiota bacterium | reverse complement strand
CGCGACCACATTGTCAGGTCCCAGCCCGCCGGCCAGAATCCAAGTCTTTTGAGGGAAGCGGGTGCGGAGGCTTGTGAAACGGTCCCAGTCGGCGCGTCGTCCCGTGCCCCCGAAGGCGTCTTTGGCGTGGGCATCATGCACGAAACCCGCCGCCAGCGGCATCAGGCTTTCGGGCCAGGCTGCGCCATCGGCCAGTTTGGGGGCCAGCCAGAGGGCGGCGACGCCGATCTTGGCGGAGAGCGCCGCAGGGTCGCACGCGTCTTGGCTCGGATCAAAGTGGGCTTGGACGATCGCGAAGCCGTCCGCGATGAGCGCTGCGGCCTCCGCGGGCGTAGGGTTCACCGTGACAGCCACGCGGCGCGCCGGCGGGATCTCGCGCAGCAAGGCCGCGCGGGCTTCGGCCGGCACGTGGCGCGGCGAGCCGGGCCAGCAATTGACGCCGATGAAATCCGCGCCGTAAGCGAGCACGAGCGCGACATCCGCCGGGCGGGTGATCCCGCAGACCTTGATGCGCGCCGGCCCGATCATGCGAGCGCGGCGACGACGGCGTCGCGGATGGCCTTGGCGGTCGGCGCCGTGGCGGTCCCGGCGAGCGGGATGCCGGCCTTGCGGAGCGCGTCGGCGGTGGTGGCGCCGATCGCGACGGCCTTGGGCTGGCGCGCGCCGGCGTCCGGGCGCAGCGAGGCGGCCTGGTGCAGGAAGGATTCCACGGCCGAGGGGCTGGCGAAGACGATGACGTCGGCGCCGCGGCGGCGGAACTCGGCGGCTTCGGGCGATTCGGCGACGGATTTCTCCTCGGTCGCGTAGACCTTGATCACGTCGACGATCGCCATGGCGCCGTCGGCGAGCAGGCGCGGCAGCTCGGGGGTGTTGAGATTGCCGGTGACGACGAGGAGCTTCTGGTTCTCGACGTCGTGCTTGGTCATCAGCTCGCGCCCGAGCGAAAGCGCGTCGTTCTGCGTGGCGGTGAGGTCGCTGTCCAGGTGGTACTGGCGCAGCGCTTTCTCCGTGGCGGGCCCGAGGCAGGCGAAGCGCACGCCGCCGACGGAACGGATGTCCGTGAAGCGCTCGAAGAAGCGGTCGAAGAAGCCGCGCACGCCGTTGGCGCTGGTGAAAACGACCCAGTCGTATTCGCCCATCGCGTCCAGGACCTCGCTGAGGACGGTGTCGTCCGGCTCGAACTTGATCTCGAGCAACGGCAGCTCGGAGACCGCCGCGCCGGCTTCGGCGAGGGCGTCCTTCCAGTCGGCGCCGCGTCCTTCCGGACGGGTGAGGACGACCAGGCGGTCGCGTAAGGGAAGTTTGCTCATGTTCAGCGGGGCAGGATCTGGCGGAGGATGTCGTCGGCCAGCGCGGAGGCCGCGGCGAGGTCGGTGACGGGGAAGGCGAATTCGCGTCGGCCGAAGTCGGCGCGGAAAAGATGCACGCGGCCCGCCGCGTGGTGGCAGGCGAACGCGGTGTGGCAGCCCTCGCCGAGCTTGGCGAGGAACAGCCGCTCGACGGTCACGGAGGCGGTCGTGGCGGCGCAGCCGGCGGCGGCATAGAGGGCGGTTTCGGCGGAGCGGGACTGGATGGCGACGGCCCCTTGGCCGGCGGCGGGCACCATGTCGGCCAGCGCGACGGGCTCAAGGCTCAGGCCGGGCCAGGCCTGGATGCCCAGGCGGTTCAGTCCGGAGGCCGCGAGGTACGAGGCGTCGGCGTCGCCGTTGGCGAGTTTCTTCAGGCGGGTGTCGACGTTGCCGCGCAGTTCGGTCCACTGCGCCTGCGGGAAGGCGAGGGCGCCCTGGGCGCGGCGGCGCGGGCTCCCGGTGGCGATCAGCTTCGGGCTGGCGACGTCGGCGCGGCGCACGAGCACGTCGCGCGCGTCCTCGCGCGGCAGGCAGACGGCGATGGCGAGACCGGCGGGCATCTCGGTCGGCAGGTCCTTGGAACTGTGGATGGCGAGGTCGGCTTCGCCGCGCAGGAGGGCCTGCTCGAGCTCGGCGGTGAAGAGCCCCTTGCCGCCCTGCTTCTCGAGCGACCAGCTGGCCTGACGGTCCCCGGTCGTGGTCAGGATCCGGATCTCGGTGGGCCGTCCGAGCGCCGCCCGCAGGCGCGCGGCGGCGTCGTGCGTCTGTTGGAGGGCCAGCGGGCTGCCGCGGGTGACGATGACGATGGGGCCGGACATGCGGGAAAGTTCAGTTCTGACGGATGATCCAGAGCACGCCCCAGGCGGCGGGGATGGCGAGGTTGCCGACGAGGAGCAGCGTGGCGACGATGCGGAGGAAATCCCAGCCGCGGTTCAGCGAAGCCAGGACGGCGATCACGGCGCCGCAGAGGGCGATGGGGATGCCCATGCCGACGCCGAGCCAGACCACGCGGTCGTAAGGGTCCTTGACCAGGCCGAGGAAGACCTCGGCGCCGCGGTGCGTCAGCAGCGTGGCCGCGTAGAGGGCGCCGGCCGCAAGGATGAGGGAGAACGCCTGGACGACGCCATAGGCGCGGAAGTCGTCTTCGGTGAGTTCGGTGGACACGCCGTCAGCAAAGACGCCCCCTGCCGGACTTCCAAGTTTCAAGTTTCCCGGAGGCGGAATAATCCGCCCCTGGATGCGGGCTCAGTGGCCGAGGCCTTCGTGCTCCTTGATGTATTCCTGCTTGAGTCCCAGGGCTTCCGGCGCGTGCAGGACCAGCATCTTCATGCGCACGTCGGCGGGGATGCTCGTGGCGGTGGCCTTCGAGACGACGATCATCAGCAGGATCGAGAGCGGCACGGCCCAGATGGCGGGCTGTTCGCAGAGGATGCGCGCGAGCGGGTGCGCGACCCAGAAGTCGGCCAGCGCCTGCACGGCGTAGACGTCCGACAGCGTGGTCAGCGAGATGGCGCCGAGCGCCAGGAGGCCGCCGACGAGCATGCCGGTGGCCGCTCCCCTCATGGTCATGCCGCGCCACCAGACGCTCATGAAGAGCAGGGGGAAGTAGCTGGCCGCCGCGATGGCGAAGGCCTGGCCGACGAGGTAGTTGATGTTCAGTTTCTCGACCTGCGTGCCGAGGCCGACGGAGACGACGCCGATCAGGACGGCGGCCCACTTGAAGGCCTTGAGCCGGTGCTCGGGCGAGGCGTCCGGCCTGAGCATGCGGCCGTAGATGTCGTGCGCGAGGGCGCTGGACATCGAGACGAGCAGGCCGGAGAAGGTCGACATGAACGCGGCGAAGGCGCCGGCGCAGGTGATGCCCGAGAGGACCGAGCCGAGCAGCGGGTGGTCGCGGCCGGCGAGCAGCGTGGGCAGCTCGAGGACGACCTTGTCGGTGCCCTTCGAGCCGACGGCGTCGTAGAGTTCCGGCGTCAGCGACCGCCCGATGACGCCGTAGACCGGCGGGAAGACGTAGAAGACGCCGATCAGGATCATGACCCACATGGTCGTGCGCTTCGCGGCGACGCCGTCGGGGTTGGTGTAGAAGCGGACGAGGATGTGCGGCAGGCCGGCGGTGCCGCAGACGAGCGCGATGATCAGCGAGTAGGTGTAGAGGAGGGAGTAGGGCTTCTTGTCCGCCTCGAGCGCGGCCTTCTCCTCGGGCGTCTTGGCGGCCTTGATCGCGGTGTCGACGGCCTTGGTGGTCAGGCTGCCGAACGGCGCGATCCACTGTTCGTCCTTCGGCGCCTTGGCCGGGAGGGCCTTGCGCCCGATGCCGGCCGGGGCGGCGGCGACGGTCTCCTGGGCGGTCTTGTTGGCCTCGAGGTGCTGCTGGTAATGGCCGACGACGGACGCCAGGACGAAGACCGGCAGGGTGATGGCGAAGACCTTGAGCCAGTATTGGAAGGCTTGGACGAGGGTGATGCCCTTCATGCCGCCGAGCGAGACGTTGAGCGTGATGACGGCGCCGACGACGATGACGCCGACGGAGTAGTGCAGGCCGGGGAAGATGTAGGCGAGCGTGGTGCCGGCGCCCTTCATCTGCGGCATGGTGTAGAAGAAGCCGATGAAGAGGACGAAGCAGACGGCGATCTTGCGGAAGAGCGGCGAGTCGTAACGGCCCTCGGCGAAATCCGGGATGGTGTAGGCGCCGAAGCGACGCAGGGGGCCGGCGATGAAGAGCAGGAGGAAGAGATAGCCGCAGGCGTAGCAGACGGGATACCAGAGGGCGTCGTAGCCGTTGAGCATCACCATGCCCGCGACGCCCATGAAGGACGCGGCGGAGAGGTATTCGCCCGAGATCGCGGAGGCGTTCCAGCCGACGGAGACCGAGCGGCCCGCGACGAAGAAGTCGCCGGCGCTCTTGGACTTGCCGGCGGTCCAGAAGCCCATGCCGACGGTGATGACGACGGTGACGAGCGAGCAGACGGCGATCCAGGGGTCGATGCCGGCGGCGGCGAGCAGGGGGTTCATGTCACTGGGTCAGGCCGTCCTTGGCGGCTTGGGCTTCGGCGTCCTCGAGCGCGATGGAGCGCTTGATGAAGACATAGGAGATGATCCAGACGAAGGGGAAGAAGAGGACGCCGAGGATCAGCCACGTGAGGGTGAATCCCCAGACGCGCCGGGCCATGAGCTCCGGCTGGAAATAGTTCAGCAAGGGCAGGGCGATCAGCGCCACGACGAAGCAGAGGGCGCAGGCGACGGACAGCTTGAGCTGGTCGCGCATGAGGCGCGCCAGGAAGGCGTCCGAGTGGATGCCGTCAGGGGAGGGGGGTGACTCTCGCATGGGGTAGGGATAAGTCCGTGCAATTATCGGCCGACTGCAACCCGGGGATTTTCGCTTGCGGTCTCTTAATGCAATAACATTGCATCTAACACTTCCATGAAAAGCCGCCTGTTCCCCGCTGTCCGTCCCGTCTTCATGCTGGCCGCCTCGACGCTCGCCTTGGCCGCCCAAGACAAGCCCGCCGCCCCCGAGAAACTGAAGACCGTCGTGGTCAAGGGTACGGCCATCGGTGGCGAGGTCACGGCGGTCTCCCCGAGCCTCCGCTTGGATGCCAAGGCTCTCGACGTGCTCGCGCCGTCGAACATCGGCGACGTGCTGGCCGACCTTCCCGGGGTGGTCTCCAGCTCCTTCGGTCCTAACTCCGGACGCCCGATCGTCCGCGGCCTCGATGGCGATCGCCTGAAAATCACCCAGAACGGGGTCAGCAGCCTCGATGCTTCCGCCTCAAGCCCGGACCATGCGGTCAGCGTCGACCCGCTCGCCATCCGCGAGGCTCAGGTCCTGCGCGGCCCGGCGGCCCTGCTTTACAGCACCAGCATCCTCGGTGGCGTCATCAACCTCGTCGACGCGCGCATCCCGGACCAGCGCCTGGCTCAGCGCCAGTCGGTCACGGGCCGCCTCGGTTCCGTCGACGGCCTTCGTTCCGCGGGCGTGCTCGCCGAAGGTTCGGCCGGTTCGTTCTCCTATCATGTCGACGGCTTCGATAAGTCGACGGACGACCTCCGGACGCCGGTGGGACGCATCGCGGACACGGCGGCGGATCATCGCGGCGCCGGCCTCGGCGTCTCTTACCTGACTTCCAATGGTTACGTCGGCCTTTCCTATTCGGGTCTGGATTCGACGTATGGTGTCGCCGAGCAGGATATCACCATCGGTCTCCGGCAGCGCCGCTGGGACCTCGCGGGCAAGGCCGAAGTGGCCGGCTCCGTGGTCCGTTCCGTCGCCTATCGCATCGGCGCGGCCGACTACGCCCACACGGAATTCGAAGCCGGCGCGCCGGGCAGCACGTTCTCCAACGACGGCTGGGACGGCCGCGTCGACCTCGAGCTGGTGAAGCTGGGTTCGGTCGAAGGCGTGGTCGGACTGCAGACCAGCCGCTTCGACTTCGGGGTGGTCGGCGACGAGGCGTTCCTGCCTGACACGCGTAACGCCGCCACGGCCGCCTTCGGTTCGTTCGTCCAGAACCTCGCCCCCGACCAGCGTCTGCGCTACGGTTTCCGCGTCGAGCACGCGCAGGTCGACGCCTCCGCCTGGACCCATGACGGCGCCCTCGGCTCCGATCCGGCGGCGGCCTCGGCCTCGTTCACGCCGGCGAGCTTCGCCTTCGCCTGGGCCAAGGACCTGAATCCCTCGTGGACCTCGACGATCAACCTGACCCGCACCGAGCGCGCCCCTAATTTCCAGGAACTCTACGCCGACGGACCGCACGTGGCCACGGACGTCTATGAGGTCGGTAACCGCGACCTCGGCAAGGAACAGGGCTTCGGCCTCGAACTGGAACTCGCCAAGGTCCG
>JBDLWC010000099.1:0-5613 GCA_039804485.1 Verrucomicrobiota bacterium | reverse complement strand
TTCATCTGCTGACGTCATCTGACTCTCATCATTTTAGCCGTGCCCCTTGCCCTCGCGGCGCACCGCGTTCACACGCTCACTTGTTCACACGGGGTCGCGGTTCCTTGACACTTCGCAGCGCCGGGCAAATCGTCCGCACGTGCTGCTGGTCATCGATAACTACGATTCGTTCACCTACAACCTGGTCCAATACTTCGGGCAGTTGGGCGTGGAGCAGAAGGTGTATCGCAACGACCAGATCACGGTCGAGGAGGCCCTCGCCCTCAACCCTGACCGGGTGATGATCTCGCCCGGCCCGTGTTCGCCCGCCGAAGCCGGCGTCTCCTGCGCGATGATCAAGGCCTTCGCCGGCAAGAAGCCGATCCTCGGCGTCTGCCTCGGACATCAGGCCATCGGTCATGTCTACGGCGGCAACGTCATCCGCGCGCCGCACCTGATGCACGGCAAGACCTCGCCGGTGTTCCACAACAACACCGACGTCTTCCAGGGGCTGCCTTCGCCTTTCGCCGCGACCCGCTACCACTCGCTGGTCGTGGAACGCTCCACTTTCCCCGCGGCCCTCGAGGTGACGGCCTGGACCGAAGACGGCCTGGTGATGGGCCTGCGCCATCGCGAGCTCCCGATCTGGGGCGTCCAGTTCCATCCGGAGTCCTTCGCCACCGAGCACGGCCTCCAGCTGCTGGGGAACTTCCTCCGGCTCTGAGCGATGTTCTGCCCCCGCTGCAACCACGAGGATACGAAGGTCCTGGAGACCCGCCTCGGCAAGGGTAACCATTCGATCCGCCGCCGGCGGGAGTGCCTGGCCTGCGACCACCGGTTCAGCACGATCGAGGAGATCGTCCGCGAAGGCATGGTCGTCGTGAAGCGCAACGGCGCCCGCGAGGAGTTCGACATCGGTAAGATCGCCGCGGGCGTCCGCAAGGCGACCGACAAGCGGCCCATCGAGGTCGAGCGCATCAACCTGATGATCTCCGAGATCGTCGAGAACCTGCAGGCGAAATTCGAGGACGAGGTCCCGTCCAGCGCCATCGGCGAGGAGATCATGACCCGCCTCCAGGCCGTCGACCAGATCGCCTATGTCCGTTTCGCCAGCGTCTACCGCGAGTTCCGCGACATCGACGAGCTGGCCAAGGCGATCGACCAGCTCCGCAAGGGAGGGAAGGCCAAGTGACCGCCGCGCTCCCGAAATCCATCCGCCTGCGCACGCTCAACGCGCTGCTCGCCTCGATGACGGGCACGGCCCCGCAGCTCCGCGGCGACGTCGACGCGGTGCTCCGCGTGTTCGAAGCCGACGAGGAGACCGACCCTCGCCTCAGCGCCGCCGACCTCGCCGCCGCGGCGGCGCAGATCTTCCGCCTGCTTTCGCCGGATCGGCCGACCCCGACCATCGCCGTCTTGGACCATCGCGCCGAGCCGTTCGACGCGCTCTGGGCCCCCGAACGCGTCGAGGCGGCCTTGGCGACGGCCGGCGAAGCCGCCGACGTGCTCTTCTGGGTCGTAGGCCTGCAGGATCAATACCTTGCGGGTAGCCGCGCCCGCTCGGGTCGCGCCCGCGCCGCCTACGACGAGGCGGTCGATACGGTCCAGGGCCTCGTGGCCCGCCAGGCCGGCCGCCGACGCGTGACCGTCGTCATCCTCTGATTCCCCATGAGCGCCCCGAAGACGCTGTTCCAGAAGATCGCCGACAAGGAGATCCCGGCGAAACTCATCCATGAAGACGCGCTGTGCGTGGCTTTCCATGACATCGCTCCGCAGGCGCCGACCCACGTGCTGATCGTCCCTCGGCAGCCGATCCCCCGGCTCGCGGAAGCGACCCCGGCCGACCAGGCGCTGCTGGGGCATCTCTTGCTGGTGGCCGGCCAGCTCTCCCGCCAGCTGGGCCTGGCCAGAGGCTTCCGCGTCGTCATCAACAACGGTCCCGACGGCGGCGAATCCGTCCCGCATCTGCACGTGCATCTGCTGGGTGGACGCGCCCTGGATTGGCCGCCAGGCTGAGGCCATGAGCGCGCCCGAACCTTGCCTCGTCCTCGACGGCTCCGCCCGTGTCGGTGTCCGGGTCGGGGTTCTGTCGGGCGGTCGCTGGGCAGGGCAGGGAGTCTCGCCTGACGGGGCTTTGGAAGGCCTGTTCGGCTGCGTCGAAACCGCTCTGGCCGAGGCCGGGCTGCGGCTCGACCAGATCCGCTCGTTCGCCTTATGCGTCGGCCCGGGCTCGGTGCTCGGCATCCGGATCGCTTCCCTGGCCGTCCGCGCGTGGTCCGCGCTGGAGCCGCGCCCGGTCTTCGTCTGGGAATCCCTCGCGGGCCTGGCGCGCGCGTCGCTCGACGCCGGTGAGCGCGGCCCGTTCCTTGTCGCGGCGGAATCGCGCCTCAAGCGCTGGCATGCGCTCGAGGTCGCTTCCGACGGCTCCTTGGGCGTGCCGTTCGAAGCCGAGGCCGCGCAGCTGAACGCGACGGGACGTCGCATCCTCGCCTCGAGCGAGGCCGCTCCCGGCGTGCTGACGTCGCATGTCGCGGTGCCGCATCCTTGGTCCGGCCTGCCCGGCGTCTTCGCCCGGCCGGGATTCCTGCGTCTCGAGCCCCGTCCCGACGCCCTGAACGTCGCCGACGATTTCGCCGTCTGGTCGGGGGAGCGCCACCGGTCATGAGCGCCTCGCCCAACCGTTCCGCGGCCCGGGCCTGGGTCGAGATCGACCTGCCGGCCATCGACCGCAATGTCGGCCGGATCAAGCAGGCCTTGCCTCCGCGCATCCGCTACGTCGCGGTCGTCAAAGCCAACGCCTACGGGCATGGGATGCCCGAGGTCGCGACGCGCCTGCTGCAGGCGGGCGTGGATTGCTTCGCGGTCGCCAATGTCGCCGAGGCCGCGATGCTGCGCGAGATCGGCCACGACGCGGACATCCTGCTGCTGAGCCCGACCTTGCCGTCCGAGATGCCCCGGGCCTTGGCGCTCGGGCTCGACATCACCCTGAACTCGTTGGAGGAAGCGAAAGCGCTGGCGACGGCGGCCTGCGCCGCGGGGCTGCCGGCCAAGGTCCACGTGAAAGTCGACACCGGCATGGGTCGGGCCGGGGTCTGGCATGAGCAGGCCGCGGCGCTCTTCGCCTCCGTGCTCGGCGATCCGGTCTTCCAGTGGCGCGGGGTCTACACCCATTTCTCGGAGGCCGACAGCGACCCGGTCTTCACCGCCGGGCAGCGCCGGCTCTTCCTCGGGCTGCTCGCGTCGATCCCCGCGGCGACCCGCGCGGGGCTGCTCATCCATGCCGACAACAGCGCGGGTCTCGAGAGTTTCTCGGCCGAGGCGCCGTTCAACGCCGTGCGCGTCGGGCTGATGCAGTACGGCCTGCCGCCTTCGTCCGGTTCTTTCCTGGCCAGCCTCCGCCCGGACCCGGTGCTTTCCTTCCATGCGCGCGTGGTCTTGGTCAAGGACCTGCCCGCGGGCACGGGCGTGAGTTATAACCGCACCAAGGTGCTCTCCCGTCCCTCGCGCGTCGCGATCGTCGCCGTCGGCTACGGCGACGGCGTCCCGACGGCCGCGAGCAACCGCGGTTCCTTCCTCGTGCGCGGACGGCGCTGTCCGATCCTCGGGCGCGTGACCATGGACCAGACCATCGTGGACGTGACCGACGTCCCGGAGGTCGCCGTCGGCGATGTCGCGACGATCCTCGGGCCGCAGGGCGCCGACCGGATCACCGTGGCGGAATTCTGCGCCTGGTCGGACTGCATCCCTTGGGAAGCGCTCTGCACGCTCACGCAGCGGGTGCAGCGCGTCTACCGCACGGACCGCACCTGACCCCGGCGCGCGTCGGCGACAAGCAACCCCGGCTTACTTCGCGAACCCGAAGTAACGGCTGGCGTTGCCGTAGCACACGTCGGCGATCAGGCGTTCGTTCCAGTCCTGTCGGTCGGGGATGCGGCCCGATTCGACGTCCTGGCCGACGAGGTCGCACAGGATGCGGCGGAAATACTCGTGGCGCGGATAGGACAGGAAGGAGCGCGAGTCGGTGATCATGCCGATGAAGCGGCTGAGCAGGCCGAGGTCGGACAGCGCGTTCATCTGGTCGCGCATGCCGCGTTCCTGGTCGAGGAACCACCAGCCCGAGCCATACTGGATCTTGCCCGGCGTCACGCCGTCCTGGAACGAGCCCGGGAGGCAGGCGAAGAGGGCGGTGTCGGCGGGATTGAGGTTGTAGAGGATCGTCTTTCCGAGGGCGTTCTCGCCCGACAGCGTGCCGAACCAGCGGATGAGGCCGGGGCCTTGGCGGTAGTCGCCGATGGTGTCGCAGCCGGCGTCGGCGCCGAGGCGCTTGAGCAGCCCGAGGTTAGGGTCGCGCACCGCGCCGAGGTGCAGCTGGGTGACCCAGCCCTTGGCGTGGTTGAGGCGGCCGACGTGCAGCATGATGAAGGCCGTGAATTTCTCGGCCTCCTCGGCGGTGGCGGCGTGGCCGGCGATGGCCCGCTCCCAGATCGCCTTGGCTTCGGCTTCGGAACAGACGGCGTCAGGCAGATACTCGAGGCCGTGGTCGGAGGCGCGGCAGCCGGCGGCGGCGAAGTCGTCGTGGCGCTGGTTCAGGCCGGCGATCAGGCCCGCGAACGTGTCCGCGCCTTTGCCGGTGGCGTCGGCGAGGCGCTTCGCCCAGGCCTGCACGCGTTCGGGCTGGCGGACCTTAAGGCAGGCGTCCGGCCGGAAGGTCGGGACGACCTTGGTGGCGAACCCGGACTTCGCGATGCGGTGGTGCTGGTCGAGCGAGTCGGCGGGATCGTCGGTGGTGCCGACGACTTCGACTTTCATCAGCCTGAGGATGCCGCGCGCCGTGAGGTCGCCGTGCTTCAGCTGGCGGTTGGCTTCGTCCCAGACTTTCTGGGCCGTGGCGCCCTCGAGCACGTCCTCGATGCCGAAGTGGCGGCGCAGCTCGAGGTGCGTCCAGTGGAAGAGGGGGTTGCGGAGCGTGGAGGGCACCGTCTCGGCCCACGCCTGGAATTTCTCGCGGGCAGACGATTTCTCGCCGGTGATCAGGTCCTCGCTGACGCCGTTGGCGCGCATCGCCCGCCATTTGTAGTGGTCGCCCGCCAGCCAGACGGCCGAGAGATCCTCGAAGCGTCGGTCGTCGGCGATGTCCTTCGGGCTGAGGTGGCAGTGGTAGTCGACGATCGGCTGGTCCTTCGCCGCTCCGCGGTACAGCTTCCGGGCCGTGCCGGTCGAGAGGATGAAATGGTCGTCCATGAAGGCCATCGTCGTCGTCCCCGTTCTCAGATGGACATCGCGGCGAAGCCGCCGTCGACGACGATCTCGGCGCCGGTGACGAAGCTGCCGGCGTCGGAAGCGAGCAGCAGGGACGCGCCGATGAGTTCCTTGGCCTCGCCGAAGCGGTTCATCGGGGTCTTGCCGAGGATGGTGGCCACGCGCTCAGGGGTGAGCACCTTGCGGTTCTGTTCGGCGGGGAAGAAGCCCGGGACGAGCGTGTTGACGCGCACGCCCTTCGCCGCCCACTCGCGGGCGAGGTTCTTCGAGAGATTGTGGACCGCGGCCTTGGAGGCCGAGTAGGTGAAGACGCGGGAGAGCGGCAGGATGCCGGATTCCGAGCCGAGGTTGATGATCGAACCCGCGCCGGCCTTG
>JBDLWC010000098.1:0-4498 GCA_039804485.1 Verrucomicrobiota bacterium | reverse complement strand
CGTCTCGCTGATCGGCGCCTGCGCCGGCCTGTGGGTCATGGGCTACGGGATCAACATCCTGACGCTCTTCGCGATGGTCATCGCGATCGGCATCGTGGTCGACGACGCGATCGTCGTCCTTGAGAACACCGAGCGGCTCATGCGGGAGAAGGGCCTGGGGCCGTTCGAGGCCGCGAAGGAATCCGTCCGCGAGGTCGCGGGCGCCATCGTCGCCATCGTCTGCGTCCTCGTCTGCGTGTTCCTCCCGGTCGCGTTCCTCGGCGGCATCGCGGGCGTCCTCTACCGGCAGTTCGCGGTCACCGTCGCGCTTTCCGTCATCCTCTCGGGCTTCGTGGCGCTCACGCTCACGCCGACCTTGTGCGCGCTGCTCCTCCGGGCGCACGGCGAAGCGCCCGCCTCGGCGCCGGTACGTTGGGTCCTGGACCGCTTCGGCCGGGCCTTCGGCGCCGTCGCCGCCTGGCATGGGCGGTTGGTGCGCTGGCTCCTCGATCATCCGCGCACGGCGGCGGGCGGCTTCCTGGCCATCGTCCTGGCCAACGTCGCCCTGGTCGTGACGATCCCGCGGAGCTTCCTCCCCGCGGAGGACCAGGGTTACCTGCTCGCGATGGTGGCCCTGCCGGACGGCGCGGCCATCGGACGGACCAAGAAGTTCATGGACGGGCTGACGCCCAAGCTCCGCGAGAATCCCGCGGTGCGCCACACTTTCGCCATCAGCGGTTTCGACCTGCTGGGCGGGGGCGAGCGCACCAACTCCGGCACCATCTTCCTGCCGCTGAAGGATTTCGGCCAGCGGCCGCCCGGGGGCGAGGCGCTCGCGCGTCAGCTCAACGCCATCGGGATGACGCAGCCGGAGGGCATGTGCCTGGTCGTTAATCCGCCGGCCATCCGCGGCATCGGCACGGCGGGCGGCTTCGAATTCTACCTGCAGGCCAAGGAGGACGACGATCCCGCGCGCCTCGCCGCGAACATCGAGAAGCTCGAGGCCGCCCTGCGGGCCCGGCCGGAGCTGACCGGCATCCGGGTCTTCCTCCGTCCCGCCGTGCCGCAGCTCCTCGCCGAGGTCGACGAGGTCCGCGCCGCCACGCTCGGCGTGACCTTGCCCGATCTCCACGAGGCCCTGCAGTCCACGATCGGCGTCGTCTACGCCAACGACTTCACCTTGTCGGGCCGCACTTACCGCGTGCTCGTGCAGTCGGAGGCCGCGGACCGCATGGACGCGGCGGCGGCGGGCCGCGTGAGCGTGCGCGCGGCGAACGGCGCCATGGTGCCGCTTTCGAGCTTCGTGAAGTTCCGTCCCTCGTCCGGCCCCGAGCAGCTCGAGCGGCACATGGGCTTCCTCTCCGCGCGGCTCATCTGCGCGCCGGCGCCCGGGGTCAGCTCGGGCGACGCCATCGCCCTCGTCGAGCGGATCGCCGAGGACATCATGCCGGTCGGTTACGGCATCGACTGGACCGCGCAGGCCCTGCAGGAGAAGCGGGCGGCGACGTCGGCCTTGCCCGCCTTCCTCCTGGCGATGCTGATGGTCTTCCTGATCCTGGCCGCGCTCTACGAGGACCTCGCGCTGCCGCTGGGCGTCCTGCTCACCGTGCCGTTCGCCTTGCTGGGCGCGCTGCTCGCCATCCTCGTGCGCGGGATGCCCAACGACATCTACTTCCAGATCGGGCTCGTGACGCTCATCGGTCTCGCGGCCAAGAACGCGATCCTCATCGTCGAGTTCGCCGAGAGCGCCCGCCGGGCGGGCCGTTCGGCGGCCGAGGCGGCCGTGGAGGCCGCGCGGATGCGTTTCCGCCCGCTCGTCATGACCTCGATGGCCTTCGTCCTCGGCGTCGTCCCGCTGGCCTTCGCCGGCGGCGCGGGCGCCGCGGCGCGCCAGTCGATGGGCACGGGCGTGCTCGGGGGCATGCTTTTGGACACCTTCATCGCGACGCTTTTCATCCCGTGGTTCTTCCATCTCCTTTCCGGCCGCAAGGAGCGCGCCGCCGCCCGCCCATGAGCCGTCTGCTGCTCCTGTTCGCGGTCGGTTGTCTCGGCGGCTGCGCCCTCGGGCCCGACTATGTCCGGCCGGCGACGCCGACCGCGGAGGCTTATCCGGAGGCTTCGGCCGGCGGCGAGGCCGTCCGGGCGGACTGGTGGAAGTCCTTCGGGGATCCCCAGCTCGACGCCCTCGTCACGCGCGCGCATTCGGCCAACGCCGACCTGGCCTTGGCCGCGGCGCGGGTCGAAGAGGCCATGGCCACCTTGGCGGAGACGGAAGGGGCCGCGTGGCCGCAGATCGACGCCTCCGCCACGAGCCAGAACATCAAGCTCAGCGAAGGCGGATTCAATCCGAACCTCGCCCTCAGCGGCCGCACGCGCATCAACCAGCGGCTCGGCCTGTCCACTGCGTTCGAACTCGATTTCTGGGGCCGGATCCGCCGGGCGAAGGAGGGCGCGCGCGCCCGCCTGCTCGCCGCGCAGGAGTCCCGTCTCGTCGTCGAACTCGGCGTCGGCGCCGCCGTCGTGCGCGCCTATGCGCTCCTGCGCGCGGCCGACGTCCAGCTCGCGGCGGCGGAGGAGATCGTCGTCCTGCGCGATGATGAATTGAGCCTGCTCGCGAAGCGCGCCCGGCTCGGCGCCGCCGCTCCGGGCGAACTGGCCTCGGCCGTGGTCGCCCGCGGGGAAGCGGTCGTCCGCCGGGCCGACCTGCGCCGCGCGCGCGGCGCCGCGGAGCACCTGCTCGGCCAGCTCACCGCGCAGCCCGGCCTGCGGATCGCGTCGCGCACGGAGGGCGGTCTCGCCGCGCCCGCGGCGGTCGCGGCCGGTCTGCCGGCCGACCTCCTTCGACGCCGGCCTGACGTGATCGCCGCCGAGCAGGCGCTGATCGCGGCCAACGCCCGCATCGGCTTCGTCAAGGCCTCGCGTTTCCCGACCTTTTCGCTGACCGGGGCGCTCGGCGCCGAAAGCCGCGACCTCGAGGCCTTGTTCGGTCCGCGGAACAGTTCCTCCAGCCTGGGCTTGGGCATCACCATGCCGCTGCTGGATTTCGGGCGCGGCTCCGCCCGGGTCGAGGGCGCGGTGGCCCAGCGCCAGCAGGCGGTCGCCGCCTACGAACAGGCCGTGCTGAATGCGTTCCGCGAAGTCCGCAACGCCTTGGTCGACGTCCGGGAGACCACGGAGGCCGCGCAGGCGGCCGACCGCATGGTCGTGGCTTCGCAGGAGGCGCTCCGTATCGCCCAGGCGAGGCAGGGGGCCGGGCAGACCGGCCCCGATGAGCTGCTGACGGCGCGGCGGGTCTTCGCCGAGTCCAAGGTGTTCGTGGCCCGGGTCCGGGCGGACCGTCTCGCGGCCCAGGTGGACCTCATCCGCGCCTTGGGCGGGGCCCGTCCGGATCTCGCGGCGGCGCGTTGAGGTCGGGTTGGGTTGCCAAGCAGGCGGGGATGCTTCTCTCTGGGGACATGCCCGCCTCGCCCGATCTCTGGCCTCAGCTTGTCGCCGTCGCGGAGCGCGACGCCTTCCTGCTGGTCGCCACGGCCGTCTTCGCCTGCGCGATCGTCCACGCCTTCCTCGCGCCTTTTTTCGCGCGGGCGGCGCATCGGCTCGAGCACGCCCATCAGGAAGCCGTGCGCGCCGGTCGGGCGGCGGTCAACGAGCGCGGCGAGTCTTCCGATTTCCGCGCGGCCGCGCTGCATCTGCTGGGCGAGGTCGAGGCCGTGTTCGGGATCTGGACGTTCGTGCTCTTCGGCCTGCTCATCGCCTGGCCGGGCAAAGGCTGGGATTTCGCCTGCCGCTACGTCGAGTCCGGCGACTACGCGGCGACGGCGGCCGGCTTGCCGGCGGCAGGTCCCTCCAAGTTCATCGAACCTTTGTTCGTCTTCGTGATCATGACGCTGGCGTCGGCCCGTCCCGTGATGACCTTGGCCGGCCGCCTGCTCGGCGGCGCCTCGCGGTTGCTGGGCGACAGCACGACCGCGCGCTGGTTCGTCATCCTCACCTTGGCCCCGTTGTTCGGTTCCGTGATCACCGAACCGGCGGCCATGACCATCGGGGCCTTGCTGCTTTCGGCCCAGTTCTACGCCTTGCGCCCTTCGGATAAGCTCAAGTACGCCACGCTGGCCTTGCTGTTCGTCAATGTCTCCGTCGGGGGCGCGCTCACGAGCTTCGCCGCTCCGCCGATCGTCATGGTCGCGGCCAAATGGGGTTGGAACTCCGCCCTCGTCTTCAAGCAGTACGGCGTCGCCGCGATCGTCTCGATCCTCGTCTCGAATCTCGCGTACCTCTTCCTCTTCCGGGCTGAGCTGCGCTCGCTCCGGCCGGTACCCGAGACGGGCGCGACGCCTCAGGCGTCGATTCCCGCCTGGGTTTCGGGCGTGCACCTGGCGTTGATGGTCTGGACGGTGGCGATGCTCGCCGGACACCACCCCATCCTCATGCTGGGGGGCTTCCTGGTCTTCCTGGCTTTCACCGTGGCCACGCCTCAGTGGCAGGATCCCGTCCGCCTGCGCGGCCCTCTGCTGGTCGG
>JBDLWC010000097.1:0-8483 GCA_039804485.1 Verrucomicrobiota bacterium | reverse complement strand
GGGGATCTTCAGGACGTCCCACGTCCCTTCGAGATTGAAGATGATGACGAGCAGGGGGAATCCGAAGGTGATAGCCAGCGTGAGCCCGAGATAACCGGTGTCGCGGAAGAACAAGCGCAGCCGACGTGCCATGAGCGTGCCGAACTGGGAGACGCCCCCCGGGACCACCGGTTCGGGCAATGGGGTGAGTTCCGGCGAAGCGCCCGCCCGGATGGTCGCGGCCTCATAGGCCCCGGGATGCTCCGCCTGATGGATCGCCCAGCGCTCCCGCCACGTGGCGAGGTCGGAGGCGTTCAGCACCTCATAGAGACGCAGGCCGTCGGGGACGCGGAAGTAGGTCAGGAGGTCGGCCGGCGACCCCTGGAAGACGACGTCACCCTGATAGACGACCGTGACCCAGTCGAACTGATCGAGCTTGCCGAGATTGTGGATGATGCAGACGAAGCTCTTCCCGTTGTTCTCGGCCAGCTCGCGCAGCACCGCAAGGATCTGGTCCTCGGAATGCGGATCCAGTCCAGAGGTCACCTCATCGCAGACCATGCAGGCGGGGTCGAGCGTCAGTTCCAGACCGAGCGAGAGGCGGCGCAGCTGTCCGCCCGAAAGCGCCGAGACGCGCTTGTCTCGGTGCGGCGCCATGCCGGTGACCCCGAGGACGGACTCCAGGCGGCGGGCGCGTTCGGCGGCATCCGGCACGGCCAGCTGCAGGGCGTACTCCAAAGACTCGGCGACCGTCAGCTGAGGCTGGGCAGCCGTGAACTGGGGGGCGAAACCGACCTTGCCGACCAGATCCTCGGTGCAGGTGATGGGCTGACCGGCGAGGCGCGCCTCTCCGGTCGAAGGCAGGATGCCGAGGATGGCCTTCATCAAGGTCGTCTTACCGCAACCCGAGGGTCCGATGACGGCGTTGAGCCCGCGGGGCAGGAAGCGGGCGTTGGCTCCGTCGAGGATGACCGGGCCTTCGGCGCCCGCCCGCACGGTAAGATTCTCGCAGCTCAGCATCGCATGTAACCTTGCCTCATCGCGGCCTTGGGTAAAGGCTTAACCCATGAGACCCCTCGCGCTCGCCGCCCTGCTCTTCGCCGCTTCCGTCCCGCAAGCCGACGCCCTGCAGATGTCCAAACGGGCGATCCGCAATCAGGGCGTCTTCGGCATCAAGGTCGCCAACACCGACATCGCCTTCTACGGCCGGGCCGACGCCATCCTGTCCGTCTCGTTCCAGGAATACACCACCGGAACCTTCATCGTCTCCGAAGTCGTGATCGACATGAAGGAGTCCCCCCAGCAGCTCCGCATCTACCACGCCCGCCCGCCCGGCACCGCCGACGTGGGCAATCGCGCCAACCGCGCGAGCGCCGCGAATGCGCAGAACCGCGGGCTCGATCCCAAGGAAGCCAGCCGGCTGCCGATTCCCGGCCAGCTCGCGGCGGTGGAAAGCAAACTCAACAACGTGATCTCCGGCGCGACCAGCGACCTGGTGGTAAAGTCCTACCCCGTCACCACCCACGCCAAGACCGTGGAAATGGTCGCCTCCTCCCGCGCCGAACTGCTCACCCTTCACTCCCGCCTGATCAGCCTCTTCACCGGCAGCGAGGTCGACGCCACCGAGGGGTCCTCGGTCGAAGGCGCCAATAACGCCGCCGCCGCGGCGGCCGGCGGGACCCAGGCCGCCAAGATCAAGATCACCCAGATCGGCGGCGTCCTCTTCACCCTCGAATAATCGGGCGGGGCGGGCCGCCCGGAAACCGCGCTCCGTTCGCTCGACAACCCGGGAGGATGCGGCTTAGAAAGGCCACCCCCCATGCGCTTCCCCACGCTGCTTCTGTTCGTCCTTGGCTCGTCGTGCCTCGCCGGCCCGCTGCTGCCTAAACCGGTCCGCCAGGCGCAGATCATGGACGCGCCCGCGACCGACATCCGCGGCGCCCAGATCGAAGCCGACCCGGCGTTCGCGGCCACCGCCGCCCGGCTGCGCTCGCAGCTCGGCGAAGGCGGCAAGTCGCTGATCCGGCTCATCAAGGTCGACGGCCCCGTGCGCGGCTTCGAAGTCGGCGAGGAAGGCTACGTCATCGAGGCCCTTCCCGGCCAGCCGATCCGCCTCCATGCGCGGACCGACGCCGGAGCCTTCTACGGCGCCGTCACGCTCCGCCAGCTGGCTTACGAAGGGAGCGACCGCGGACTGTACGTCCCGCCCGGCGACGTGATGGACCGTCCGCGCTTCGGCTGGCGCGGCCTGATGCTCGACGACGCCCGCCACTTCATGGGCAAGGCCCAGGTGCTGCGGATGCTCGACCTGATGGCGATGCACAAGCTCAACACCCTGCACTGGCACCTCACGGACGACCAAGGCTGGCGCGTGGAGATCAAGAAATACCCGAAGCTCACGGAAGTCGGCGCCCGCCGCGAATCCTCCCCGCTCATGGGCGACCGCAACAAGTCCGACGGCCGACCCTACGGTGGTTTCTACACCCAGGAAGACCTGCGCGAAGTCGTGGCCTATGCCGCGAAGCTGCACATCCGGGTCATCCCCGAGATCGAGATGCCCGGCCACGCCGCCGCGGCCATCGCGGCCTACCCCAACCTCGGCAACGACGATATCGCCGGGTTCGCCCCCCAGGTCGCCCGCAACTGGGGCGTGAAACGCTACACCTTCGCCCCTAAGGAAGAGACTTTCGCCTTCCTGGACGACGTCTTCGCCGAACTCTGTCCGATCTTCCCGGACGCCTTCTTCCACATCGGCGGCGACGAAGCCCCGAAGGACCAATGGAACCAATCGCCTTTCGCCCGCGAAGTGATGAAGCGCGAAAAACTCAAGGACGCCCACGAGCTCCAGGCCTACTTCGTCGGTCGCCTCGAGAAACTCCTGCGGAGCCGCGGCAAACGCCTGGTCGGCTGGGACGAGATCCAGGAAGGCGGCCTTTCGCAGACCGCCACGATGATGGTCTGGCGCGACTGGAAGTGGGCGCAGCTGGCGGCCGACCACGGCAACCAGATCGTGATGGCCCCGACCTCCCACACCTACTTCGATTACGGCCAAGGCAAGCGGCCCGCCGCGCCGGCCTTCGAGACCATCGGCGGCGGCCTCACCCTCGAGAAGGTATACGCCTTCGAGCCCGTGCCCCCGAAGTTCACCGAGGCCCAGCGCAAGCTCGTGCTCGGCTGCCAGGCCCAGCTCTGGTCGGAGTACATCTTCAATCCGGCCAAGCAGGAATACCAAGCCTTCCCCCGGGCCTGCGCCCTGGCCGAAGTCGCCTGGTCCGAGAACGTCGACCGGTCCTGGGCCGAGTTCCAGCCCAGGCTCGAAGCGCACCTGGCCCGCTTGGACGCCTTGAAAGTGAACTACCGTCGCGCCGATGGCGCGCCCGCGGTCACGGACAAGGTCGGCCGCGGGGAATAAGCAGCCCCGGGCGGCTTTCCGCCGCGGGACGGGCAAGTCCGGCTTGACCCTCCAAGCACGGGCGGCTTGTCTTCGCCCTTACACCCATGGCCTCCCTCCCCGTCAATCGTATCAAGAAGAAGAACATCATGAGCTACAACGGCGAGCTCTGCATCGTTCTCGAGTGCCTCGTCCGCACCCCCCCGAACAACGCCTCCTACGTCCAGATGGAACTCCGTTCGATCAAGACCGGCGCCAAGATCCCCGTCCGCTGCGGCATCGGAGTCAGCTTCGAAGTCTTCGACAACTCCATCAAGCAGCTCGAACTCTCCTACCAGGCCGACGGCAACTACGTCTTCTCCGACCCCAACACCTTCGAGGAATACTACGTCTCCGCCGCTTCCCTCGAGGACTCCAAGGAATTCCTGATCCCGGGCACGGCCTACATGATCCTCTTCGTCGAGGACAAGCCGGTCACCGTCGACCTCCCCCCTTCCGTCGTCGTCGAGGTCCTGGAAGCCCCGCCCGCCGTCAAGGGCGACACCGCCGGCAACGTCCAGAAGACCGTCACCTGCGAGAACGGCCTCCAGGTCAACGTCCCGCTCTTCATCAAGCAGGGCGAGAAGATCAAGGTCAGCACCGAGAATAAGGAATACCTCGGCCGCGCTTAAGCCGTCCTTACAGCCGACCAGACGAAGCCCCGGGAGACCGGGGTTTCTTTTTGGGCCGGCAGGCGGCGGAGAGGCGTAGACCCGCAGGGATTCGAACCCCGACAAAGTGAACCAAAATCACTTGTGCTACCGTTACACCACGGGTCTGCGCACCCCGACTGAAGAGCGAGAGGCGCCTCGGAGTCAAGCGAGACCAAGGCGGGGTTGACGCTGGGGAGTCTAAGGCTCATTTCCCCTGTATGCCTGCCGCCACCGTCAAGAAGCCGAAGTATCGTCGGATCGTGCTCAAGATCAGCGGAGAAGCCCTTCGCAACGACGTGACCGGCGAAGCCATCGACAGCGCCGTGCTCGACCGCCTCGCCGAGGAGCTCCGCTCTCTCCAGAAGATCGGCACGCAGGTCGCGGTCGTCGTCGGCGGCGGCAACATCTTCCGCGGCCTGGCCGGCGCCCGCAGCAACGGCACCGACCGCACCACCGGCGACAACATGGGCATGCTCGCCACGGTCATCAACGGCCTCGCCCTGATGGACCGCCTCGAGAAGGCCGGCCTCGAGTGCCGCGTGATGACCGCCATCCCGATGGACCGCATCGCCGAGCCCTTCATCCAGCGCCGCGCCACCCGCCACCTCGAGCGTGGTCGCATCGTCATCTTCGTCGCCGGCACGGGCAACCCGTACTGCACCACCGACTACGCGGCCGCCCTGCGCGCCAACGAGATCGGCGCCGACGCCATCCTCAAGGCGACCAAGGTCGACGGCGTCTACGACAAGGACCCGATGAAGCACAAGGACGCGAAGCGCTACGACCGCGTCTCCCACGCCGAAGCCCTCCAGAAACGCCTCGGCGTGATGGACGCCGAGGCCTTCTCGCTCTGCGAAGCCAACAAGCTCCCGATCATCGTGCTCTCGATGTCGGAGAAAGGCGCCGTCAAGAAGGCCGTCCTCGGCCAGCGCATCGGCACGCTCGTCGCCTGATTTTCCAACAAACACCAAGCCCCTACCCTATCCCATGGACATCAAGAAAGTCATCGCCGACGGCGCCAACGCCATGAAGAAGGCGGTCGATCACACCTCCCACGAGTTCGCCACGCTGCACACCGGCAAGGCCTCGCCGGGCATGATCGAGAACGTCCAGGTCCACATCGAGTCCTACGGCATGACGCAGCGCCTCAAGGACATGGCCGCCATCACCACCCCCGACGCCCAGACGATCGTGGTGCAGCCCTTCGACAAGGCCGTGATGGACGACATCCGCAAGGCCATCATGGCCGCCAACCTCGGCATCAACCCCGTCCCGCAGGGCAACTTCATGCGCTGCCCGGTGCCGTCCCTCTCCGGCGAACGCCGTCTGGAACTCGCCAAGCGCGCGACGCAGATGGCCGAAGAAGGCAAGGTCCGCGTGCGCAACGCCCGCCGCGACGCCCTCGAGCTGCTCAAGAAAGGCAACAAGGACAAGACCGTCACCGACGACGACCTGAAGCGCTCCGAGAAGGAGATCCAGACGCACACCGACAAGTTCACGGCCGACATCGAGAAGAACCTCAAGGCCAAGGAGACCGAACTGAAGGGCTGACCCTCGACCCGACTCGCTTTCCATGAATATCCACGAATACCAAGCCAAGGAACTGTTCGCTCAGTTCGGCGTCGCCGTGCCCAAGGGCGTGGCGGTCACCTCCGCCGCCGAATTCGAAGGCGCCCTGGCCAAGATCAACACCACCGGAGGAATCATGGTGAAGTCCCAGATCCACGCCGGCGGCCGCGGCAAGGGTACCTTCACCGACGGCTTCAAGGGCGGCGTGAAGTTCTCCCCGACGAAGGAAAAGGCGCTCGCCAACGCGCAGGCGATGCTGGGCAACACCCTGGTCACCGCCCAGACGGGCCCCGAGGGCCGCAAGGTCCAGACCATCTACTTCACCGAAGCCGCCAACCTCGGCAAGCGCCCCGACGGCCGCGATGACGAGTACTACCTCGCCATCCTGCTCGACCGCGCGACCTCCCGCCCGGTCATCGTCGCCTCGACCGAAGGCGGCATGGAGATCGAACACGTCGCCCACCACACCCCCGAGAAGATCTTCAAGGTGCAGGTCGACCCGGCCGTGGGCCTCCAGGCCTACCAGGCCCGCCAGATCGCCTTCGCCCTCGGCTTCTCCGGCGACCTCTTCAAGCAGTGCGTGACGCTGGTCACGAAGCTCTACCAGTTCTACTGGGACAAGGATTGCGCGATGGTCGAAGTGAACCCGCTCCTGGTCACCCAGGAAGGCAAGCTCCTCGCCCTCGACGCCAAGGTGTCGTTCGACGACAACGCCCTCTTCCGCCACCCCGACGTGGTGGCCCTCCGCGACCTCAACGAAGAGGACGCCAAGGAGATCGAGGCCTCGAAGTTCGGCCTGTCCTACATCGCCCTCGACGGCAACATCGCCTGCCTCGTCAACGGCGCCGGCCTCGCGATGTCCACGATGGACATCATCCAGCACTTCGGCGGCAGCCCGGCCAACTTCCTCGACGTCGGCGGCGGCGCGACGAAAGACCAGGTCACCGCGGCCTTCAAGATCATCCTGGGCGACCCCAACGTGAAGGGCATCCTGGTCAACATCTTCGGCGGCATCATGGACTGCAACGTGATCGCCACGGGCATCATCGAGGCGGTCAAGGAGACCGGCCTCAAGCTGCCCTTGGTGGTGCGCCTGGAAGGCAACAACGTCGAAGCCGGCAAGGCCACCCTCGCCGCTTCGGGCCTGACCATCGTGTCGGGCGACTCGATGGCCGACGCGGCCCAGAAGATCGTGAAACTGGTCAACGCCAAGTAACCCCTCACCTCGCACTCTCATGTCCATCCTCGTCAAAGAAGACACCCGCATCCTCGTCCAGGGCATCACGGGCGATTTCGGCGCGCGCCACGCCCGCCTGTCGCTCGACTACGGCTCGCAGGTCGTCGCCGGCGTCACCCCGGGCAAAGGCGGCCAGGTCTTCGAACACGCCGGCAAGAAGGTCCCGATCTTCAACACCGTCGCCGAAGCCGCCAAGCAGACCGGCGCCACGGTCTCCGCGATCTTCGTCCCCCCGCCCTTCGCGGCCGACGCCATCCTGGAATGCTTCGACGCCGACCTCGACCTCGCCGTGGCCATCACGGAAGGCATCCCGGTCCGCGACATGGTCCGCGCCAAGCGCGCCATGGCCGGCCGTCGCACCCGCCTCATCGGTCCGAACTGCCCCGGCCTCGTGACCCCGGGTCGCGGCGACAAGTCCTCCGGCGGCTGCCGCATCGGCATCGCCCCCGGCTACATCCACCGCCGCGGCAACGTCGGCGTGGTCTCCCGCTCCGGCACCCTCACCTATGAGGCGGTCTGGCAGCTGACCTGCCGCGGCAAGGGCCAGTCGACCTGCGTCGGCATCGGCGGCGACCCCGTCAACGGCACCTCGCACCTCGACGTGATCAAGCTCTTCAACGAGGACCCGGAGACCGAAGCCATCATCATGATCGGCGAGATCGGCGGCAACGCCGAGGTCGAAGCCGCCCGCTGGATCAAGCAGCACTGCAAGAAGCCCGTCGCGGGCTTCATCGCCGGAGCCACCGCCCCGGCCGGACGTCGCATGGGCCACGCCGGCGCCGTCATCGGCGGAGCCGAAGACACCGCGGCCGCGAAGATCAAGATCTTCGAGGAATGCGGGATCTCCGTCGCGGCGACCCCGTCCGACATGGCCGACGCCCTGCTCCGCATCTGGAAGGGCTGAACCGGCCGCCATCGTTTCGTCACCTAAGGGCCATGATTCATGGCCCTTTTTGTTTTACACTGAGACATGATGCCTGCTCAGTGACCGCCCATCACACAACCATGACTGAAAACAGCGCCCCCAAAAGCCGTACGACCTACATCCTCCTCGCCCTCTTCCTCGGCGGCCTCGGCATCCATAACTTCTACTCCGGCCACACCAAGCACGGCGTCATCAAGCTCGCGCTCCTCGTCGCCTGCGGCCTCGGAGTCCTGGTCAACCCCATCTGGTCGATCGTCGAAATGATCACGGTCAAGCAGGACGCCCAGGGCGTGCAGTTCAACTAAGCCGACCGCCCATCACCCTTTCGAAGGCCGCCCCTCGGGCGGCCTTTTGTTTGCCATGCACGCCGATGGCCCGGTTTAGGCTTTCACCACCGCCCCCCACCGGCTAAGCCTTCGGTATGTGGTATTACGAACAGAACGGCAATCGCATCGGCCCGGTCGACGAGGCGACCATGCGCGGCCTCATCGCCGCCCGCACGATCTCCATCGACACGCTGGTCTGGGCCAACGGGATGGCCAACTGGGTGCCGCTCCAGCAGACCCAGCTCGCCGCCGGCCTGCCGGTCCCGCCGCCCACGCCTTATGGCTCCGCCCCGGCCCAGCAGAATCCGGAAGCCAAGGACCGGGTCGCCTACGTGCTCCTCGCCGTGCTCCTGGGCATCGGCAT
>JBDLWC010000096.1:0-5058 GCA_039804485.1 Verrucomicrobiota bacterium | reverse complement strand
GTTGGTGTCATAACCGGCGGCGGAGCGCCATTCGACGTGCAGGGTGATGTCGCCGAAGGCGCGCTTGGTGCGGATGTAGTTGCCGCGGGCGATCATCGAGCCCTCGCTGGCCAGCCAGGTCGTGCCCGGCTTGGTCTTGGAGCCGCCCTGAGCCACCCACTCCGCCTCGGCGTCCTTGCCATCGAAGAGCACGATGGCTCCGGCCGGGGCAGGCGCCTCGTTGCACTTGAGCTTGGCGGCATCGGCCCGCGGGGGCTGGGGCCGCTCGGAGTCATGCACATGCCAGGTCGTGCCCGGGATGAGCGGGGTATCCTTGTAGCCTTCGGCGGCGACAAGGCTGGAGGCGACCAGCAGGGAAAGCAGGAAAGAGTGACGCATGGGGTAAGATGGAGACAGGTTGCCAGCGGAGAGGTTCAGGGAAAAGGACGGAATTGCGCAAAGCGGGCAAATGATGCGAAAATCCCCCTGAAAAGCCCAGCTCCAGCCCGAAGCCCGCCCCCAATTCCATTGCCCTTCCCTGACGAATTGCCCAACTTACCGCCCATGTCCGCACCGAAGGCCCGCTTCACCCTCGAATTCGAAAAGCCCCTCCGGGAGCTCGAGGACAAGATCAACGCGCTCCGCGCCACGTCGGAATCGGCGGGCATGGACGTCACCAAGGAAATCAAGTCCCTGGAGACCAAAATGGAGCAGACCCGCCGCGAGGTCTACGGCAACCTGAACCCCTGGCAGCGCGTCCAGCTGGCCCGCCACCCCCGTCGCCCCTACTCCCTGGACTACATCGGGATGCTCTTCGACGACTTCCAGGAGCTCCATGGCGACCGCCTTTTCATGGACGACGAGTCCACCGTCGGGGGCACCGCCTTTTTCGAAGGCCGCCCGGTGATGGTCATCGGCCAGCAGAAAGGCCGGGACACCAAGGAAAACCTGCGCCGCAACTTCGGCTGCCCTAATCCCGAAGGTTACCGCAAAGCCCTTCGGCTGATGAAGATGGCCCACACCTTCGGCCTCCCCATCATCACCCTCGTCGACACCCCCGGCGCCTTCCCCGGCATCGGCTCGGAAGAACGCCACGTGGCCGAAGCGATCGCCGTCAACCTGCGCGAGATGAGCCAGTTCGCGGTGCCGATCATCACCTTCGTCATCGGTGAAGGCGGCTCGGGCGGCGCGCTCGGCATCGCCGTCTCGAACAAGGTCTACATCCTCGAGAACGCCTACTACTCGGTCATCTCCCCCGAAGGCTGCGCGGCCATCCTCTTCAAGGACCGCGCCCACGCCCCCAAGGCGGCCGAAGCCCTCCGCCTCGACGCCCCCAACCTGCTGCGCCTCGGCGTCGTCGACGGCGTCGTCAAGGAGCCCCTGGGCGGCGCCCAGGAAGACCCGGCCGCGACCGGCTCGGCCATCCGCAAGACCCTGCGCGACTCGCTCGCCGACCTCTCCAAGGCCTCGCCCGAAAAGCTCGTCGCCATGCGCTACGCGAAGTTCCGCGCGATGGGCGCCTTCTCGGAGTAAGCCTCGGATCAGACCACGCAAAAGGGGCGCCGGCGGGCGCCCCTTTTCTTTGCGCAGCCAGGACGGGACCTCAGCCGCCGTTGCCCAGCACGCGGATGTAACGCGTGTAGGTGCGGCCATGCTGGAAGACGATCCGCTTGAAATCGTTGTCGGGGATCTTCTGGTTGTCGTTGATCGACTGGAGGCCGCGCAGCTCCTTGGAGCCCTCGGGCGTGAGCACGACGATGGAGACTTCCACGGCCCGGAGCGAGTAAGGCAGATACGGAAGCCAGTTCGGGGAGGTGGCCTGCAACGGGAGGTTGTCCGGATACATCCGGTCGGCGAACACGCGCAGGCGCGTGCCGAAATAGTCGAACGGCTGGACGTTCGGGAAGGTGCCCGAAGGGGCGGTCTGCGGCACGGTCGGCGCCCCGTCGGCCGCGAACCGCAGGGCGACGTGGGACGGCGTCGTCGCCGACGCGCCGGCGACGGTGCTCTCGAACATGGAAGCGTAGCCGCCGACCGAGGAGGTCAGGCTCGACTTATCGTCGCCTCGCGCGACCAACGTCACCGGGCGGAGGACCTGCGGCTGCCGGGCGAGGGGATCGCGCAGCGCCGGAGAGGTCGCGGTGGCCGGCAAGGTCGACGCCGCCCAGAAGACGATGTTCATCGCCACGACATTGGAGCCGATGAAATTATTCTCGTCCATCGACCAGGACGGGGTCGTGCTGCTGACGTTCGCGTCGATCAGCACGCGGTTCTCGTAGCTGGGCGAAGGCAGCCGGGAGTAATTCGCGAAGCGCCGGGAGACCGACCAATAATCCCAAGGCGACTTGGGGTTGGCGGTGGTGGAGCTCTGGATGACCGGCAAGGCCTCGGCGAAGGTGTTCTCGGCGTCGATGATGGTGCGGTAGACGCCGTAGACCTGCTGTATCTTCTCGCCCGGAGCGTCGAAAGGCGAGCGCTGGCCGATCCGGTAGGCGACGGCGCAGACATCCCCCTTCAGGGCGACGCGGTTGGCGCCCGGCGTCCAGCGCGGACGGTCAAGGGGCGAAGCGAAGAGCATGACGATCGGGTGGTCGGTAGCCTGGAGATTACCCACCACGCCGGGGGCGCCCGTCACGCTGCCGGAGGCAGGCACGACGACTTCCATCCAGCAGCGTCCGTCGGCCCGGATGACCGCCGTGGAGAAGTCGTTCTCCATGGCGTCCAGCACGCCGCGCGCTTCCGACTGGGTCGAGAGATCGGCGACCGCCCGGTCATAGACGCGGAAGGTGTCCGACGCGACGGTGACGACCACGAGCACGATGACCACCATGATGGCGGTGGAGACCATGATCTCGAGCAACGTGAAGCCGGCCCGAAGACGAGAGGAGGACTGGGTCATCGGCTGATGATGAAGGTTTGGACGAGCAAGGGCGTCTCTTCGCGGGCGTTGAAAGCGCTGAAGAGGCTGTAATCGTGGGGGAAGAACTCCAGCACGACGGGCAGGTAGGCCAGCGCGTAGTCGCCGGGCAGCGCCGGCAGCGGGGAAGTCGACCAGGCGCCCGAGGCGCTCGGCGCCGGGACCCGGGCGGCCGTCGGCTCAAGGGTGGTCGGATCGATGGTCACGCGCTGTCCCACGAGGAGCTTGGACAAGGTCACGCGCACGCGCAGGGGCGAACCGACGATGTTGCGGCCGCCGGCGGCGCTGACGCGCAGGTTGTTGCCCAGGCAGTAGGCGACCTCCATCATGGAGGAGTTCGAGAAGAGGGCGTAATCGTTGTCGCCCTTCTTGTCGTTCTCGGTGCTGACGATCTTCCGCTCGTAGGCGTAGAGCCAGACGGTCGTCGCGGTGCGCGGCCCGAGCGAATTACGCAGGAGACGGTAGGTGATGTCGAAATTGGTGGAGTTGACGTTGCCGCCGTCGAAACCGCCCGGAGCGTCCAGCAGATAGCGCGTGTTCTGGGGCGCGCCTTCGTTGGTGGCGTTCAGGTAGACGATGGTCCGCGGGTTGTCCAAGGCCCCCATGACCCTCCCGGCGGCCGCGAGCGCGCGGTTCGTCTGCATAATGTCGTCGACCTGCTGGAAGGTCGAGCCGAGGATACCGACGAGGGAAAGGATGGCGACGCTCACGATGCCGATGGCCAGCGTGACTTCGACGAGCGAGAAGCCGCGGCGGGATCGGGGGACAGGGCAAGGAGAACTCATGAGGAAAGGCTTACTTGGCTTTGTCCATCTCGTCCGCGTCGAGCGTCAGGGTGACGTCGCCGTTAGGGCGGAGCGCGATGGCGGCGAACTGGCTGTCGGAGGCGACGTCGATGGCCGCCGTCCCGGTGCCGGTGTTGCGGACGTTGGCGCGGGCCAGCACGAGGAGCACCCGTCCGAGGTGATTGGAAGCCCCCACCCCGCCCTGCAGCTCGACATAGAACCACTTCTTGGGATTCATGTCGGAACCGATCTCGCCGAGCGCCATCGGCTGGATGGTCGGGGCGTACATCATCCAAGGGGGCGAAGCCGCCGGAGCGTCCTTGCCGCTCGTGGCGGTGTTGTCGGCGAGCTGGCCGACGGAGCTGCGGCGCGTGCCGGCGGCCACGTTGAGCGCCATGGTCGTGGAAGTCTCGGAGGCCGGCGGGACGAAGACCACGCCCTGCGGGAGCAGCTGGGGTGGCTCGGGCGAGAACCAGCGGTAAGGGGCGGACGACGTGTTGACGATCGCGTTGGGGTCAAGGTTGCCCAGCTCAGCCGCGCTGACACCGCCGACCGCGATCACGAACTGGCGCAGGTGATTGGCTTCGTCGTTGGGGTCGTTCAGGATCAGGACGCGGTAGCGGCCGGCATGGGTGACCCCGCCGGCGGTCGGCCCGAGATTCATCAAGGCCATCGCGCGGGCGGTCCGGATCGATGAGGCGATCAGACGCTGGCCGGCGGGAAGCCCGCCGCCGTCACCCGTCGACAAACCCAGGAACAGGCCGGAGATCAGCAGGATGATGGTGATGACCAGCAGGAGCTCGATCAACGTGAACCCCCGGCGGACGGCGCGGCGGAGCGGGCTCATTGGATCGCGACGACCTGGGCGAAGTCATCCTGACCGAGGCTGCCGTCGGCGTTGGCGAAGTCGCCGCCGAGATCGGTGGAATAGATGATCACGCGGGCGGGAACGCCCGCGGCCGTGCTGATGCCCCGGATGTCCTCCGGGATGGAAGTCGCGCCCGCAGGCACGGCGATGTTGCGGAGGATGACGTTGTTGTCGGTGTCGAAGATGACCCGGATATTGCGGTTAGTGAACCGGTCCACGAGCATGGTGGTGGCGGTGAGGCCGCCCGCGGACTCGAAATCCTCGAGGCCGAACGAGCAGAACTCCTCGCCGGTGCGGTTGAGGCTTTTGCGCTGGGCGGGAGTGAGCGCCACGCCGTCCGGCGAGCGACCGGACAAAGCCCGCACGAAGTTGGCGTTGATGGTGGTAGTCTCGAGGCGATGGAGGCTGTCGAGGTTGGTGACGTAGCTGGTGCCGATGTTCGGGTAGAAGCCGTAGACCTGCTTGTAACGGCTGATCGCCCCGGCCCACTGGGTGAAGGCGGTCTGGGC
>JBDLWC010000095.1:0-3387 GCA_039804485.1 Verrucomicrobiota bacterium | reverse complement strand
CAGCTTGTGCAGTTGGTCGAGGATGACGCGGTCGCCGGGTCGCAGTCCCGCGAGGACCGCCACATCGGTCCCCTGGGCTTCGCCGAGGGTGACCGGCCGGGCTTCGGCGCGATCGCCGGCGCCGATGACGAAGACCGAGCGGCCCGAAGGCGCCTGCACCAAGGCGCGCTGCGGGATGAGGGCGGCGTCCTTGGCCTTGCGGCCCGTCACGCGCGCCCGCACGAACTGACCCGCCAGCAGGGCGCCGTCAGGGTTGGCGAAACGCGCGCGCAGCTGGACGGTGCCGAGCCGTCCGTCGATCTCGGGCGCGGCGAAATCCACCTTCCCGGTCACAGGGTGCAGGGAACCATCAGGGCGGACCAAGACGACCGGGGCGCCGGCGGCGGCCGCGGCCCGTCCGCCGAACAGGCGCTCGAAATCCTCTTCGGACAGACCGAAGCGCACCCAGACCTCGTCGGCGCGCACCACGGTGGTCAGCAGTCCGTCCGGTCCGAGCGGATTGACGAGCGCGCCTTCGGTGCGCAGCCGGCGGCCGGCGACGCCGTCGATCGGGGAGCGGACTTCGCAGAACTCGAGATCCAGGCGAGCGAGCTCGACCCGCGCCGCCGCGGCGTCCCGGGCGCCCTGCGCGGCCACGGCCAGAGCCTGGGCGTCCTCCGCCTCCTTGCGGCTGGCGGCCTGCTCGGCGAGCAGCCTGGCCTGACGCGAGGCTTCGTCGGTCGCCTGTCGCACACGGGCTTCTTCCTGCGCCAGCTGGGCGCGGGCCAAGGCATGCGCCGCCGCGTAAGGCGCCGGGTCGATGCGGAACAAGACGTCGCCGGCCTTGACCTGCGCGCCTTCCGCATAAGACACCGCCTGCAGGATCCCGGTCACGCGGGCGCGGATCTCGACCTCGCGGACACCCTCCACCTGGGCGGGGGAGACGGCCTGCTGCGTGACATCGGCCGACGTGACCACCAGAACGGAAACCGGCAACGGACCGGCCGAGGGAGCGACCGCCTGAGGACGGCAACCGGCGAGGGCGGCAAGGCAGGCGAACCAGAGAACCCGCTCGACAGCTTTGGATTTACATACAGACATGTAGGTAAATCTATTTGTCCCGATATGGCTCGCAAGACCAAAGCAGAGGCCGCCCAGACCCGGGAGCGCCTCATCGAATGCGCGAGGCAGGTGTTCAGTCGCGAAGGAGTGACGAACACGTCGCTGGAAGAAGTCGCCCGGGAAGCCGGCGTGACCCGCGGGGCGGTGTACTGGCACTTCCGGGACAAGGCCGACCTGTTCATGTCGGTCCGCCGGCAGACCGGCATGCTGCTGCGCTTCGAAGGTGCTTCGACCGACGACCCCCTGCTCCGGTTGGAGGCCGGGCTGCTGGCGGCTTTCCAGCGGCTGAGCGACGACCAGGAGGCCCGGGAAACCTACGAGATGATGCTCTGGAAGTGCGAATACGTCGGCGAATTCGCGGGCGTGCGCCAGGAACTCATGGCCGCCGGCGACCGCTTCCTCGCCGAAACGACGGCGCTCTACGCCGAGGCCCGCGACCGTAAACTGACCCCGAGCGACCTCGACCCCCGGCTGACCGCCCAGGAGACCTACTGTTTCTACGTCGGCATGCTCAAACTCTGGCTGGCCGACCAGGAGGGAGGAACGATCCGCCGCGACATCCGCCGGCTGATCGCCCGCCACGTCGCCGGCCGCCGCCGGCCGCGCCCCGGAAAGCATATCGGGATTTGACCGTCTTCGGCCGACCGTTTGTATCGCGGTGTGAAGGCCCTCTCCGCCCTGCTCTGGTTGCTCCCTTTCGCCGCCGTTGCTTTCGCCGCCGATGAACCGGAAGCGCCGCCCACGCTCCCCATCATCTACGAGCAGCCGGGGGACCGTTACATCCTGCGCCTCGACAACCGGCGCTATCAGATGCCGAACCCGACCAGAGCCTCGGTCTCGCAGCTGATGATCTCGGCGAATTACCGGCAGACCAAGCTGCTCTTCGACGAGTTCAAGCGGACGTTGGAAGACAAAGCCAAGAGCGACGTGCTCATCCGCCAGGCCCAGCGCCTCGTGGACGCCGAAGTGGAACGCGTCGCCCGCGCCCAGCAGAACATCGAGAACCTCAACGACCAAGTGGTCCTCTTCCGCAACCAGCAGAACGTCACGGCCCGCGACCTCGCCGTCCTCCAGGACCAGCTGCGTCAGGCGAAGGTCGCGCTGACCAACGCCAAGGGCAAGGAAGCCAAGGCCCGCTCCAATCTCGAACGCACCCAGGCGGCCGCCGAAGCCACGTTCGCCCGCACGGACAAAGCGCGCGACACCTACGTGAAAGCCCTGGCCGACTACGAGAAACCCCTCGCCGAGATCCGCGCCCTCGCGCTTTCGCTGGGCACCGCGCTCTGAGCCGGGAATTTCCGCGGCCCGCTGGCCTCCGGCGCGGTTTCCCGCAGACTGACCGCCGATGACCCGCAGCTTCCGCTACTACGACCTCATCCTCGGCGCCTTCGTCGCGGTCCTGCTCTGCTCCAACCTCATCGGCCCGGCGAAGGTGGTCCAGCTCGACCTGCCCTTCTTCGGCAAGACCGATTTCGGCGCCGGCAACCTGTTCTTCCCGCTTTCGTATGTCTTCGGCGATATCCTCACCGAGGTCTACGGCTACGCCCTCGCCCGCCGCGTGATCTGGTCGGGCTTCGCGGCGATGCTCTTCGCGACCGTGATGACCTGGGTGGTGCTCGCGATGCCGGCGAGCCCCGACGAACCGTTCAGCGCGCAGCTCCAGCCGGCGCTGGAGACCTGCTTCGGCGGCGGCTGGCGCATCGCCCTCGGCTCGATCATCGCCTTCTGCGTGGGCGACTTCCTCAACTCCTACGTGCTCGCCAAGATGAAGGTGCGCATGGGCGGACGGCATCCGTGGGCGCGCTTCATCGGCTCGACCGTCGTCGGTCAGGGCGTGGACAGCCTGATCTTCTACCCGCTCGCCTTCCTCGGCATCTGGAGCCCGGCCACGCTCCTCGCGGTCATGCTGGCCAACTGGATCTTCAAGGTGCTCGTCGAGGCGGTGATGACGCCGGTGACCACCGTGGTCTGCGCGAAGCTGAAAGCCGCCGAAGGGGTCGACACCTTCGATACGGACACGGATTTCAATCCGTTCAGCCTCAAGCGCTGACCTATCCGGCCCCCGATGGAAGGCCTGAATCGGCCTCTGGGCGGGCTTTTCCGCCCGCTTCCGCCGATTTCCGAGGAATCCGTTGACAAACCCGCCGGGAAGGAGCACAACACCCTCAGTCAATTTCACTCAGGTAAGAGCCTCCCTTATAAAGGACGCATCAGTCGCGAGGGCGACTAACGGAATCAGGATCAATACTCTCCGTACCCGACCCCAGAGTCCCGTAGCTAGGACTC
>JBDLWC010000094.1:0-3831 GCA_039804485.1 Verrucomicrobiota bacterium | reverse complement strand
TCCTCGGAGCCGGTGCGTCCGGACAGCTCCTGCAGCCTTCGCTGGAGGAGGCCGCCGCCAAGCGCTGGTCGCTCCTCAACGCGGACCGCATCGCCGCCGACGCGGACGGACAGGGGATCACGCTTTCCGACATCCGCCGGCAGATCGATCCGATCGTCGGGCAGATCCGCGCGGCCGCCCGGACCGACCTCGAGTTCGACCAAGCCGTCAAGCAGGCGGCCGAAGAGACCCTGCGTTCCATGGCCGAGCGCCAGCTCGTCATCGCGGAATTCCGGGCCAACACCGCGAACCTCCCGTCGTCCTACATCGACGGAGACATCGAGGAGACGGTCCGCCGCGATTTCGGCGGAGACCGGAATCGCTTCGTCGCCTCCCTCCGCGCCGCGGGCACGACGCCCCTCGCCTATCGCAAGACCATCGAGGACCGCATCATCTTCGAATTCATGGTGGGGCAGATCCGCCGGACCGCCTGGGACGTCAATCCCGGCAAGATCCAGGAGTACTACGACAAGAACAAAGCCGACTTCCTGCGCAAGGAGCAGGTCAAGCTCCGGCAGATCACGATCACGCAAGGCGCCGCCGAAAAGCCCGAAGAAACCGCGGCCCGAGCCGCCGCCTGGGCGGACGCCCTCGCCCGGCCCGCGAAGATCGGCGAACTGCTGGAACGCTACAAGGTCGGCGGCAAACCTGCCGGCGGTCAGCTCACCTTCGCCGACGTCGCCGAACGCATCAGCTCCGACGACTACGCCCGCAAAGGCGGCGACACCGGTTGGCGCAACCTGGACGACCTGAACCAAGCCGTGGTGCAAGCCCTGCGCACCCTCAAGCCCGGCCAGGTTTCCGAGCCGTTGAAATTCGACGTGGGCTCCGCCCCGCTCTACGTGATCATCAGCCCGGAAGACACCCGCCCCAAAGGCTACGCCCCGGTCAGCGATCCCGAGGTGATGTCGGAGATCGAGGGCAAGGTCCGCGCGATCACGCTGAAGCTGGCCGTCCAACGCTGGCTGGACGGGATCCGCGCGAAGCGTCTCGTGCAGATGCGCTAAGATGCCCGCCCGCCGCCCTTCGGCCTCCCCGGCGCCGGCGAAATCCGCCTACTCCTGCCACGCCTTCCCGGCGAGATGCGCGGGCGTGCTGCTTCACCCGACGGCCCTGCCAGGCCCCGGACCTGTCGGCTCGATAGGAGCCGAGGCCCGCGGCTTCATCGACATCCTCGCGGACGCGGGCTTCACCTGGTGGCAAGTCTGCCCGCTGGGTCCGACGGGCTACGGAGACTCGCCCTATCAGACCCTCTCCGTCTTCGCGGGAAATCCTTACCTCCTCGACCTGACCGACCTCGCGGCCCGCGGGCTGCTCACCGCGTCGGAGGTGGCCGCGCTCGGACGCGGACATGACCAGGGCACCGACTACGGCCGCCTGTGGCGGGACCTCCGGCCCGCCTTGCAGCTCGCCGCCCGCCGCGGCGCCGTCGCGCTGGAGCAGGACGCCGCCTTCGCCCGCTTCCGCGAACGCCAGGCCGGCTGGCTCGATGAGTGGTGCCGCTTCGCGGCCCTCCGCGAAGCGAACGGCTTCACCGCGCCAAGCCAGTGGACGATCGCGGTCGCGCCGGCCGACCTGGCGACCGAAGCCGCGGTCCTGCAGTTCCTGTTCGCCGAGCAATGGGCCCGCCTGCGCGCCTACGCGCGGAGCAGAGGCGTGCGCCTTTTCGGCGACGAGCCCATCTACGTCTCCGCCGACGGATGCGACGCGCGGATGCGTCCCGAACTCTTCCAGCTCGACGCCGCGGGCCGGCCCACGGCCGTGGCCGGCGTGCCGCCGGATTACTTCGCCGCCGACGGCCAGCTCTGGGGCAACCCGCTCTACGACTGGCCGCGCCATGCCGCCGACCGGTTCGCCTGGTGGCGGGCGCGCGTCCGGCACGACCTCGAGCTCTTCGACGCCATCCGCATCGACCACTTCCGCGGCCTTCATGACTACTGGAGCGTGCCCGCGGGCGCGCCGAACGCGCGCGAAGGATGCTGGCGGGACGGCCCGGGCCTCGCGTTCACGGACGCGTTGGCGGGCTTGCCGCTCGTCGCGGAAGACCTCGGCCTGCTCTCCCCCGGGGTGGACGTGCTGCGCCGGACCGCGGGCCTGCCCGGCATGTCGGTCATCCAGTTCGGTTTCGGCGGACCGCCCGAAGGCAATCCGCACTTCCCCGCCAACATCACGGCCGACCGCATCGTCTACTCGGGCACCCATGACAACGACACCGTCGCGGGCTGGTACGCCTTGGCGTCACGCGAAGAGCGCGAAAGAGCCGAGGCGTGCCTCGGCCCGATGACCAGCCCGCACCTCGCGATCGCCGAGGCCGCGCTGGCCTCGCCCGGCATCGCCGCCTTCCTGCCTGTCCAGGACCTGCTGGGGTTAGGTTCCGAAGCACGTTTCAACACGCCGGGCAACCCGCACGGCAACTGGAGCTGGCGCCTGAGCGAGACACAGATGGAGACGCTCGCCGCCACGACCGGAGCCTGGCGGCGTCGGCTCAAGGCGACGGGCCGGCTCAGCGCGTGAGCCGGCGATACTTCGGGCGACGCGGCGTGTCGGAATCCAATCCGAGACGCTTGCGGCGGTCTTCGAGATAATCCCCGAAGTTGCCCTCGTGCCAGACGACCGTGCTGTCGTCCTCGAAGGCCAGGATGTGGGTCGCCACCCGGTCGAGGAACCAGCGGTCATGCGTCACGATCACCGCGCAGCCCGCGAAACCCGCCAAGGCGTCCTCCAGCGCGCGGATCGTGTTCACGTCCAGGTCGTTGGTGGGCTCGTCGAGCAACAGCACGTTGGCGCCGGCCTTGATGAGGCGGGCCAGGTGGATGCGGTTGCGTTCGCCGCCCGACATCACCCCGACCTTGCGCTGCTGCACGTCGCCGGTGAAACCGAAGCGGGCCGCGTAGGCGCGGGCCGGCACCATGATCTTCCCCAGATGGACCATGTCCTGGCCGTCGGAGATCGCCGACCAAAGCGGCGCGTCGGACGGCAGCGAGTCGCGCGACTGGTCGACGTAAGCCAGCTTCACCGACTCGCCGATCGTGAGGGAGCCCTTGTCCGGCTTCTCCTGGCCGGTGATCATCCGGAAAAGCGTCGTCTTGCCGGCGCCGTTAGGCCCGACCACGCCGACGATGCCTCCTGCCGGCAGCGAGAAATGGACGTCATCCATCAGCACCCGGTCGCCATAGCCCTTGGAAAGACCGCGGGCCTCGATCACGGCCCCGCCCAGCCTCGGACCGGGCGGGATCCAGATCTCCGCCGCCTTCTCCTGCTGGTTCTGGTCCTGCGTCAGCATCTGCTCGTAGGCGCGGAGGCGGGCCTTGTTCTTGGCCACGCGCGCCTTAGGCGAGGCCGCGGCCCACTCGCGCTCGCGCTCCATCGAGCGGGTACGCGCGGCGGACTGCTTCTCTTCCATCTCGAGGCGCTGCTGCTTCTGCTGCAACCAGGACGAGTAGTTGCCCTTCCAGGGTATGCCGCGCCCGCGGTCGAGCTCGAGGATCCACCCGGCGACGTTATCCAGGAAGTAACGGTCATGCGTGATCGCGATGACCGTCCCTTTGTAACCCTGCAGGTGGCGCTCCAGCCATGCGACCGTATCGGCGTCGAGGTGGTTGGTCGGCTCGTCGAGGAGCAGGATGTCCGGCTCCATCAGGAGCAGACGGCACAGGGCGACCCGCCGCTTCTCGCCGCCGGAGAGCGTCGTGACGTCGGCGTCGTCGGGCGGGCAGCGAAGGGCGTCCATCGCGATGTCGACGTTGCGCTCCAGGTCCCAGGCGCCGACGGCATTGATCCGATCCTCCAGCG
>JBDLWC010000093.1:0-3420 GCA_039804485.1 Verrucomicrobiota bacterium | reverse complement strand
GTAAGCCTCCGAAGTCTCGGCGAAATACTCCATCGGATTGGTCATGGCATAGGCCTTCGCAGGCTTGTCCGCGAACTTCTCCCCGGTCCAGTGCTTGACGGCGTCATAGCTTCCCGCGGCCTGGGCCTGGCGGAACGCGGCGAGGACGTCGGGGTTAGCATAGCCGCCCGGCACGACCTGGTCGTGATAGGCATGCGCGAGTTCGTGCAGGACGAGCACCGGCATGCGCCGGATCTCCGGCTCGAAGCGGTCGATATGGGTGAACTCCACCGCCTTGGCCAAAGCGATCTCCCGGCCGGCCTGCCGCACCCAAGCCACGCCGCCGTGATACTCGGCCGTGGGCCGCACGCCGGGATAAGGAAGCGAGAAATTGAGCGGGACCGCGCGCAGGCGCTCGACGGCCTGGGCCGGAACGAGCTGTTCCACCTTGGCGAGCTGCGCGTCGAGCAGGCTGACGGCCTGTTCGACGACGGCGGCGTCCTTGGCGATCAGGCGTTCGTCGATACGCAGCGTCCAGCCGCGCACCTGCCGTATTTGGCGATCCCGGCCGGCCATCTGCACCGCGGCCTTGCCGAGGGCGTCGCCGACGAGAAAATAGGTCTCCGCGTTGCCGAACTCGTGATGGCCGTGGCCGGGGTTAGGCGAGTCCGCCGCCTTGCGGACGAACGCGTGCGTAGGCACGAACACCACGTTGTCCTTGAACTCCGGCCGCTCGGCGACCGCGGCCTGCGCCTGGCGCAAGGCCTTCCACTCCTTCGGGGCGTCGACCCACGGGCCGGTGAGCTCTCCGACGATGAAGGGCAGCTTCGCCACGCCCAGCTCCCGGCGGACGTCGCGAATGAGGTGCGCGAGGTTCTCCTCGTATTGCGGTACGGCGGTCTTCGCGTTAACGCCGTCGTTCCAGCCCTGATACCAGACGAAGCCGGCCAGCTCCACCGGCGAGCCATCGTAAGCCGGGAAATCCCGTCGGAGGTTCGCCAGCGCCTCGCGGATCTCCGCGATCATCTTCAGGTAATAGGGGCCGACCTCGCCGCCAGCGCCGGGCGGGCGGAAATCCTGATAGAGGCTCTTGCCGCCCCAAGCCGTCTTGATGAGCAGGACCTGGTCGCGATAAGCCTCGCCGACGACGTGGCCGAACTGGAATTCGGGCCCGAAGTGATGCCGGCTATCGTAAGCCCCGAACCCGAGGGACAACGGCCCGGCCTGCAAAGGCTGACCTTCGCGCTGGTAGCGCACCCAGACATCGGGACGCACCGTCCACGTACCGTCCGGCTGTTTGAGATGCGCATACCGTTCGGACGCGCCCGGGCGGGCCATGACCTCCACCAAGGTTCCCTTGCCTTCGTTATAGTTACGTCCCGCCAGGTCGGCCACGCCTTGGCCCTGCATGTTGGACTGCCCCGCGAGGATGAAGACCTTCAGCTTGCGCGCCGGCTCCGCCGCGACGCAAAGCAGGGACCAGCACAGCAAGATCGGGGCGAATCTCATAAGCCTGTTATCCGCGCATCGCCCCGGACCCGCAAGCCGAACCCCCTTACCCTGCCTCCTATCCGGCCATCATCCACTGACATAAGAGGTCCGACCCCATTGTGCGTCCCCCAAACGGGTTGGGCTACTGGGCATTTGCTGTACGGGGTCAGACCGCTTCTGAGCGATAACCGTCAGAAGCGGTCTGACCCCGTACTGTATCTCGCTCAGGCGGGGCGACGGCGATGCATGGAACAGGCGGCGGGGGTTCCATGATTGATCACGAAAGTCGCGGCACCGAGCTTATCCATGAGTTCGGACAGGACTGAGCATGGGAGTTGGAGTCCGGGTACCTGGCCGTGGTGGGCGATGAATTTATCGTAATCCGAGAAGGCCATCACGCCCATCGTGCCGTCGGGCTGTGGTTCAAGGCAGTCGAAGGTCATCGGAGGCTCGCCCGACTCGGGCACGTAGTCCGGCGGCCGCGTGGTCCCCTGCTCGCCCCGGACCCAGAGCTTGGCCGGACCGTGATTCAGCTGATGGATGAGCAATCGGTCGGCGTTTTCCGTATTGGCGTGGAACACGTATTCCACCACCAGCGTCATCCGCGTCGGCGCGGCGTCCTCCGGGGGATCGGCCTCCTGCGGCAAGGGCTTCGCCTCACGGAATGACCTCGACGGGTCGAGCGGCAGGCGCCGATGGCTTTGGGCGTAGATCTCGGCGCCCCTGCGGGCGGCGCGCTCGATGTTCTCCGGCGACATAATCTTCACCAACGGGTCGACCCGTTCGAAGGCCGAATGATAACCATACGTGGCGGCCACCAACATCCACGCGCAGCACTCGACCGGGTTCTTTGGGATCTCGTCCGAATCGTCGAACAAGTCGCCGACGTTATAGAACGCTTCCGGCTCGTGCTTCTCCGTGCCGGCCAGGTACCACTTCATCGCCAGCCGGTGGTTCTTCGGCACTCCTTCGCCGTAATAGTAGCGCACCCCCATGCTCGATTGGGCGTGGGCGTGGCCGAGGTCGGCCGCGCGCAGGAGCCAGTCGACCGCGCGGGCAAGGTCCTGCGGCACCTCGCGGCCCTTGCGATAGCGCTGGGCCAGCTGATACATCGCGTCCGGGTCGCCCGCCGCCGCGCCAACCTCTAGTTCCGGCACCTTCGCCAGATACCACTTCATCCGCTCGCCCATCTCGGACTACTTCTTGATCAGCCAATAGAGCCAGCCCCAGAAGAAGCCTTTGATCGGGGCGAGGATCAGGCCCGCGCCCATGGACATCGCCAAGCCTTCGCCGCCGGCGCTGAGGAAGCCTAGGGCGCAGCCGATCAGGAACAGCACCCAGGTGGCGCGCCACCAGCAGGCCCAGTAGGTGATTTTAGGGGTATTTTCCATGGAATGAAACTATTTTCGAACGGACTGATAGCAATGTGGTTCTATAAGAATCTTTACACTGGGAAGCCGCCACCGTTTCTCTGGATTAGCAAAGGGGCCGAATCGCGAGCCCTCTTTTTTGCCAGCCGGACGGCTCGGAGAGCCGTCCCTACCTCAGGACCTCCAGCGCGAAGCCGGCGGTGAACCAGAGCCAATGCGCGAAGGCGAAGAGAGCCGAGACGGCGAAGGCGAAGAACAGCGTAGGCAGGCCGAGCAGGCTGACCCTTAGGGCGCCGAGCTGGTGACGACGAGTGAGGTCGATGAGCAGCCAGGCGAGCGAAATGACGCGGATAGCGATCAGCCCTCCGGCGAGGCCGAGCGTGCGCGTGAGGAAGTCCCCGCCCTGGGTGATCATGAGCCAGGACCAGGCCAAGACGGCGAGGTCCGCGCAGGCGAAGATGCCGAAGACCGACCGCGCGGTGGCCCGCCAGCCTCCCGGCGCGCCGCCGGTGAGGCGGAGGCCGAGATGGAGGACCAGGAAGGCCAGAACCGCGACGGCGGCTGGGATGATTACCCCAAG